>DATMZV010000077.1:0-8017 GCA_035573355.1 Gaiellaceae bacterium
AACGGGCGGGCGCGCGGCCCCTTCTAGATTCGCTTCGCTCAGGTGAAGCGTTAGCGCCGGCCGCCGGACGGCCGGCGCTCGCTCGCGGCCGAGCGAAAGCTTCGCTTTCGCTCGGGATCTGGTACGGCGCTTCGCGCTGAACGTGCGCGGGCAAAGCCCGCGCACTCCTTTGGTGGTTCTGGTCGGCGTCTGTTCCCTTCCGTGCGGGCACGGGCGCTTCGCGGCCGCGCCCGCACCAGTCCGCCTCCCGCTAAGCCCGGCTCCGCCTGGTCTTAGCGTCCGGCTTGGGTCGGGCTTGTTCTTCAGGCGTTTGCAGTCCCTGGCTCTTACGGCAACCAGGTTTCGCCGCCTGTGTCCCAGCCGACCAGGCAGTACGGCGCAATCAGCTCCGCTACCTGTTCGAGGGACGTTAGGTCCTGGTCGTCACTGCTGACGGCGAGCTCCGCGACCACGTTGCCGTCGTAGGAGATCGGGATCCGGACCGGGTCTCCTCTTTGCTCTCCCTCCGAAGGGCCGAGCACCAGGTCACCTTCCTCGACGAACGAGATTCCGACCCACGGATAGCGCTCGTGAAGGATGGCGACGACTCCCCGGAGCAACTCGTCGGCTTCGCTGCCTTGCTCGATGAGGCGGCCTACCGCCTCGAGCGCGCTCGAGTGCGCGCTCACACCTCGAGGGTCTCGCCCTCGAAGGAACGGATCGCGTCCTTGTACGACTCCGGAATCGGAACGGCCTTGCGCTCGTCGAGGTCGACGAGGACGAGCGTCTGCGTTGCGGTCACCATCAGCTCGTCGTCGCGGGCACGGTAGGCAGCCAGCTCGTAGGTCACGCTCGTGCGGCCGATCCGCGCCATCCGGACGTATACCTCGATCAGGTCGTCGAAGACCGCCGGAGCGAGGTACTCGATGTTGCACGCGCGCATGACGAACTCCTGGCCCTCGTCGCCGATATCCATCCCGAGCAGGCCGAGGTTCCGGTGGTACTCGACCCGCGCGAGGTCGAAGTAGGGCAGGTAGCGCCCGTAGTAGACGATCCCCTGCGCGTCCGTGTCCGAGAAGCCGACGCGTGTCTGCGCGCTGAACCTGAAGGGCGGCTTCTCCTTCACGTTCGGATCACGTCAAGGACCTCGTCGCGCTTGCGCTCCATCAGCTCGGGCGAGAGCGCCTCGAGGTTGAGGCGGAGCAGGGGCTCCGTGTTCGACGGTCTGACGTTCATGTGCCACTGATCGGCCTCGACGGACAAACCGTCCAGGTGCGAGACGGTCCCTTCCGGGCCGAACCGCTCCTTGAGCTCCTGCAGCTTCAAAGCGACGTCGTCGACGGGCGTGTTCAGCTCGCCCGTGATGAAGTAGTGCTCGTTGTAGGGGCGCAGGATCTCCGAGAGCTTCTGGCCGCGCTTCGAGATGAGCTCGAGCATCAGCAGGAACGGGACCACGCCGGAATCCGCCTGAGAGAAGTCGCGGAAGTAGTAGTGGCCGGAGACCTCGCCGCCGAACACGGCACCTTCTTCGCGCATGCGGTGCTTGAAGAACGCATGTCCGACCCGGTTGACGAGCGGGATGCCGCCGGCGCGTTCGATCGTCTCCGGCACCGCCCAACTCGCGCGGACGTCGTAGAGAATCTTCGCGCCGGGATCCCTCTGGACGATCGACTCGGCGAGGAGAGCCGTCACGAAGTCGCCGGGGACGAACTCACCGGTGTCGTCGAGGAAGAAGCAGCGGTCGGCGTCGCCGTCGAAAGCCACCCCGATGTCGGCGTGCTCCTCCCTGACCTTGCCGACGATGAACTCGCGGTTCTCGGGCAGCAGCGGGTTCGGTTCGTGGTTCGGGAACGTCCCGTCGGGCTCGAAGAAGCAGCGGACGACGTCGATCGGTAACCGCTCGAGCACGGGCGGCAGCATGGCCCCCGCCATGCCGTTTGCCGCGTCGATCACGACCCGCAGCGGCTTGACGGCGTCGACGTCGATGAACGAGAGCACCGCGTCCACCCAGCGAGGCCAGATGTCCTCCTGCCGGACACGTCCCAGGGACTGTCCCTCGGACCTGTCCTCGAGGGACGCCGCCCGCGCACGGATCTCCATCAGCCCCGAGTCGCCGCCGACCGGAAGCGCGCCGCGCCGGACGATCTTCATCCCGGTGTACTCCTTGGGATTGTGCGAGGCGGTCACCATGATCCCGCCTTCGAGGTCGAGGTCGCCGACGGCGAAATAGACCATCTCCGTACCGACCATGCCCAGATCGATCACGTCCGCGCCGGCCTCCGCTGCACCACGCATGACGGCCTTCGCCATCGAGGGCGAGGAGACCCGCATGTCACGGCCGACGGCGAGTGAGCGAGGCTCGAACTCCTCTACGTACGCGCGCCCGACCGCGTACGCGCCGGCTTCATCGAGCTGGTCGGGGTAGATCCCGCGCACGTCGTAGGCCTTGAAGACGGTGGGATCGAGCATCCGCGGGGATGCTACTGGCGCAGTAACCGCCGGAACCCTTCTCGGGCGGCAGGTGTAAGCCCGTCATGAAAGCTCTCCTGGTGACTCTCAGCGCCGCCTGCTGGCTCGCGGTGGCGGCCCCGGCTCAGGCGAAGGAGCTCTCGGCCTTCAAAGCGTGCGGTGCGGCGGGGTGCAAGACGGTCAAGGACACCGCTCTGCTGCGGAAGCTGATCCGCTCGGTCGAGGCTCAGGGCAACCCGGTCAGCGTCCCGATTCCGGCGCCGACCGCGTACCTTCGTCTCGAGTTCTGGATTCGCGGCGACCAGGCGCACGGGCCGAGCTTCGTCCAGTACTACGCGCCGGGGCGCGGCCTTGTCTTGCTCCAGACCGACCCTGATGCCTGGACCTGGGTGAGGGCCGGCGGCCTTCGGCCCCTGATAGACCGGGCCGCCCTCGGCGTGACGCCCTTCGCCAAGCCAAGGATCTCCCGTGTCACGATCGGCGGCAGGCCTGTGCAGGGCCCGGCGTCGTACGCCCGCCTTTTCACTCTGCAAGGGAAGGCAGAGAGCCTTCCGGACGAACCGGACTGGCGGCCGATCAGGATCGTCACAGGCCGGCCCGGCCCATGGAGCTCGCACGCCGCCACGCTCGAGTACTCGCCGAGCAAGAACGTTCTCTGGCGGAGCATTCAGTTCGTGAAGGTTCCGAATGACCTGGCTAAACGGCTCGAAGCGGGGAGGTCGCTCGACGCTCCGCGCGGAGATTCCTTTCCATGGATTCTGATCCTCGGCGGAGCCGGGACCGCCGCGGTGATCGTTCCGGGCACCCTGATCTGCCGACGCCGGGAGCCGCGCTAGCCGTCTCGGGTCGCCCCGACGCGCCTCTGTGTCTGTTTCAAGCTGGATTTTCGCCGCGGTGACCTCGTGGCGCGTACCTAGAATTTGGCCATGGAGCGAAAGCTCGCAACGGTCATGTTCGCGGACCTGGTCGCCTCGACGGAACTGCTGGCGGCACAGGACCCTGAGATCACGCGCAGGCGCGTGACGAACTTCTTCGACGGCGTTGCCCGCTGCATCGAGCGGCACGGCGGCACGGTCGAGAAATTCGCCGGGGACGCCGTCATGGCCGCGTTCGGGATTCCGCGCGCCCACGAAGACGACGCCGATCGGGCGGCGCGCGCCGGGTTCGGGATCCTCGAGCACGTTATCGACCTGGGCCTCGAGGCGCGCATCGGAATCGAAGCCGGGGAGGTCGTCGTCGACGAGACCGATTCAACTTTCGCCACAGGCGAAGCGGTCAACCTCGCAGCACGTCTCCAGCAGGCGGCGGCGCCTGGAGAGATTCTCATGGGGGAGGCTGCCAACCGACTGACCGCTGGACGCATCCAGACGGAGCCGGCCGGACCGCTCGAGCTGCGCGGCTTCCGCAACCCGGTCGTCGCGTTCCGCGCGCTTCGAGCAATCGACGGCCCGCCCCAGCCGAGCGCCGTCACGGCGCCGTTCATCGGCCGCCAGTCGGAGCTCGACCTGCTCGAGAACACGTATGCGCGCACGCTTCGGGACCGCCGACCTCAGGTCTTCACGATCTACGGCGAGCCGGGAGTAGGGAAGAGCCGGCTCGCGCGCGAGTTCCTCGCCGGCGTCGAGGGCGCGACGATTCTCACCGGGCGCGCGCTTCCTTACGGCGAAGGCATTACGTACTGGCCGCTTGCCGAGATGGTCAAGGCCGCCGCAGGGATCACGGACGACGACCCGATGGAGACCGCCAAGGAGAAGCTGATCGAGTGCTGCGGTGACGAGGCGATTGCCGAGCTCCTCGGGCTCGCCTCCGGTGTGATGGAAGCCGTTGAGGGTCAGCGCGGCCAGCCGGAGATCGCGTGGGCAGCGCGTGAGTTCGCGGACGAGCTCGCCGACGTGCAGCCGCTGATCATGGTTTTCGAGGACATCCACTGGGCCGAGGAACCGCTGCTCGAGCTGATCGACCACCTTGCGCAATGGGTGCGCGAGCGATCGTTGCTCCTGCTCTGTCTGGCACGGCCAGAATTGCTGGACGTGCGGCCGGGCTGGGGCGGAGGACGCGTGCGTTCGACCGCGATCGAGCTCGAGCCCCTGCCACGTGACGAGAGCGAGCAGCTCGCCGACGCACTGCTTGCAGAGCACGATGTCTCGCAGAAGGTCCAGGCGAGGTTGCTCGACAAGACCGAGGGCAATCCGCTCTTTGTCGAGGAGACCGTGCGCATGCTGCTCGAGGAAGGCACCGAGCACAGCGATCGCATCCCTGACTCACTGCAGGCGCTGATCGCTGCGCGCATCGACAGATTGCCGGCCGGCGAGAAGATCATCCTGCAGCGCGGCTCTGTGATCGGCCGCGTCTTCTGGGCCGGCGCCATCGATTACCTGTCACCGGAGTACGACGCGGACGAGCTCGAAGACATGCTCGACGACCTCCTGCTTCGCGATTTCGTCACCCGCGAGCCGCGCTCGACGATCACCGGCGAGTCGGCGTATCGCTTCAAGCACGTGCTGATCAAGGAGGTTGCGTACGGCGGTCTCTGGAAGTCGGGCCGCGCCGAGTACCACACGCGGTTCGCCGAATGGTTGCGGGAGCGCGCGGACAAGGAGCTGCTCGAGATCCGCGCTTACCACCTCGATCACGCGTGCGCGCTCTACGCAGAGCTCGACGGCAGCCCGCCGCAGGAGCTCGCACGCACGGCGGCCAAGGCGCTCGAAGCCGCAGGCAGGCGCGCGCTCTCGCGAGAGTCGAACATGTCGGCGCGAAAACTGTTGCTTCGCTCAGCGGAGCTCGAGTCGACGCTCTGGCGCAGGTTCCTCGCGGCTCGTGCCTCCTGGCAGCTCGGCGACCTTCCTGTCGTGCGCGACGAGATGAAGGACATCGCCGAGGAAGCGGCCTCCGAAGGAGAGCGCGCGATCCAGACCAGGGCCCTGACGGCCCTCTCCGAGACGGCACTGTCGCTCGACGGTGAGGTCGGGCGTGCGGAAGAGCTCGCCGACCAGGCGTTGCAGGTCGTCGAGCCCGACGACCACGAAGGTCGCTTCCGCGCACTCGACCGTCGAGCGCGAGTTGCGCGCTGGGCAGGCCGCCTGGCGGAGGCCGAGGAGTTCGAGGAGAAAGCCCTCGAGGCGGCCCGTGCCGCCGAGCGAAAGGATCACGAAGCGCGAGCCGCGCTTCAGCTGGCCGGCATCCACATCGTCCGGATGGAAGAGGACAAGGCCGAGCCGCTCATTGCCCGCGCACTCGAGCTCGCGGACGCGAGCGGCAGCATCGTCGCGCGTGCCAGCGCCGCACAGTCGAAGGGCGAGCTCCATCGCGTCCGCGGCCAATACGAGGAGGCGGAGGGCTGGCTCACCAAGTCGCTCGACCTCTACCGGGAAGCGACCTCCGCGTCGGACATCGCGTGGACTTCGAGGCAGCTGGGCCGGGTCGCGTGGGAAACGGGCAACCCGGCAAAGGCGGAGAAGCTCTTCCGGGAGTCGATCAGAACGCTCGCACCGATGCTCGAGCGCGGGACGCTCTGCGAGAGCCAACGCCTGCTGGCACAGCTCCTGCTCGCCGAAGGCCGGATCGACGAAGCCGAGAAGTTCGCGCTTGCTGCACGCGAGACCGTCAGCGCGGAGGACGTGACATCACGCGCGACGACTCGCGTCGCTCTTGCGCAGGTGCGCGCAGCGCAGGGTCGTTACGAGGAAGCCGAGACGCTGTTCGCCGAGGCTGAAGAAATCATCGGCAGTAGTGAGCACTGCCGCATCCTCCTCGACGTGCTGCCTCCTTACGCAGACTTTCTGCGCGGGCTCGAGCGCGACGCCGAGGCGGCGGAGCTCGAGGCGCGGCTGGCCGCGCGCGTTCCGGCCGCAGCGTAGAGCTCCTCTCGAATCGCCTCGTCCGACGCAGCGTCCGGCGCTTCGGTGATCACGGTCGCGGGCCGGTCGAAATCGCGCAGTGCTTCGCCGAGCGGCGCGACGCGCAACGTCCCCTCGCCGTAGGGAAGATGCTTGGTCTCGTTGCGGTTCGCGTACGCGATGTCGGAGAAGTGGATGTGAAACGGCGCGTCGGGCTCGAGCACCGCGTCTGCGCCGGCAAGGATCTCCGCAAAGGCAGACGTTTCCGTGAACCCGCCGTCCGTCACCGCGTGCAGATGTGCGAAGTCGAGCACCGGTCGAACCCACCCCAAACGCGCCGAGATCGCGAAGACGTCATCTGCGGTCCCCAGCTCGCGCACGCGGCCCATGATCTCGACGCCGAACGGCACCGCCCGGTCCTTCTTCTCCAAGCGCTCGCGCAGCTCGCCGAGTTGCTCGACGACCGAATCGATCGCAGCCTCGCGCTCACGCCCGAGGAGGAAGCCGGGGTGGAAGACGACGACTTCGGCGCCGGCGCTCTTCGCGATGCCGGCCGAGTGATCGAGCATCCCGACTGCCATGTTGAGCTTCTTGCCGCGCTCCGCGTGGCCCATGAAGCCGGCGATCGGGGCGTGGACCGAGAGCACGATCCCCGCGTCGCCTGCAAGCTCGCCGAACCGCTCGGCCCACGGGTAGTCCATCCAGAACTTGCCTTCGAAGTCGATCTCGCAGGCGGTGAAGCCCCGTTCCTGGAGCAGTTCAATCGCCTGTTCGGGACTCTCGCGGGACGGCACCCGGGCTGGACCAAAGTGAAGCTCGCCCATCCCGTGAGGGTAACCCGGTCCGCGCCTGCCGGCGCCTGCTACTCCCAGGGCAGCCCGGCCCAGCTCTTCGGTCGCCCGGGCAGCCACTTCGGGTACGGCGCGTACGCCTCTGCGGGCGAGCTCGTCTCGGTCTCGACGCCAGCGCCGTACCGGAGCGCCAGGTCGGAGCGCGGGTACAGGGTTCCCGTCTCGGGCCAGCCCTTCCGCGCGCCCGTCATGAAGATCACGCAGGGGCCGGCCCCTCGACCGACGAAGCCGTGCTCGGTGCCCGCGGGGCAGTGGACGAAGTCCCACTGTTTCAGGAGACGTTCCTCGCCCTCGATCAGAAGAATGCACTCGCCGGCGAGCACCAGGAAGTTCTCCTGGTTCGCCTCGCGGTGGTATCTGCCTCCCGAGGCCCCGGGCTCCAGCACCCCGATGGTGAAGCCGACGTCCGGGAACGGTGCGTCGTCGCCCTCGAAGATGCAAGCGTCCCCCAGCACCTCGTTGGTCACCCAGGCCGCCTCAGCGACGCTCACGACGAACCAACCGTCGGTCACGGGCGTGAGGCCCGCGTCGAGCTGCTCGAGGCGCGCTTCCTCGACCATCAGCCGCGTCCGGAGCGGTGGGAGGCCACGTCGAGAGGGTACTCCCGCGAATGCTGTCCGACCCGCTTCCTACCCTCGTTGCATGGTCAATCAGCCGTCTCGTATCGATCTGCTCGAACTCGATATCGACCTCCGTCTGACCGATCTCTGGCGGGAAGCCGGGGAGATCACGGAATGGAACCTCGACGTCGTGGCGGCCTTCATGCGCGCTGCCTACGGAAAGGGCTACTGCGACGCCCTGACCGAGGACGCGCCGGGCTCGCTCTGCCACGACCACGGCTATCGCATTCCGGGGCGCCGCCCCGCCCCGGCGCACGACTAG
>DATMZV010000078.1:0-4745 GCA_035573355.1 Gaiellaceae bacterium
CCATGTCGTCGGCGCGCGGCCGAACTACATGAAGGTAGCGCCCGTCTACGCCGCCCTCGAACAGCAGGGCAACGTCGACCAGCAGCTCATCCACACCGGCCAGCACTACGACGCGATCATGAAAGACGTCTTCTTCGCAGAGCTCCCCTTGCCGAAACCGCACGTTCAGTTCGAAACGACGACGCTCGCGGACACACTGCGAGAGCTCGAAGGATTGTTTGCCAACCTCAGACCAGAACTCGTCGTCGTTGCCGGAGACGTGAACTCGACACTGGCCGCAGCGGTCGCCGCGGCCAAATGCGGCATCACCGTCTGCCACATCGAGTCCGGCTTGCGCAGTGGGGACTGGTCAATGCCCGAGGAACGCAACCGCGTCATCACCGACCATCTCTCGACCTTGCTCCTGACCCACAGCGACGAGGCGAACACGAATCTGAACGCCGAAGCCCTCACCGCGAGGATCTCGTTCGTCGGCAACACGATGATCGACACGCTCCGGGCGAACGAGGATGACGCGCTGGCGCTCGAGGCCTGGCGTGAATTCGGCTTGGAGCCCGGTGGCTACATCCTCGTGACACTGCACCGCCCGAGCCTCGTCGACGTCCCGGACCTGCTCGCCCGGACAGTCGCGGCACTCGACGACGTCGCGGAGACGCTGCCGGTGATCTTTCCCGTGCATCCACGAACCCGCCGAAACCTCGAGGGGTCGACACGCGTGCTCCTGACGGAGCCGCTGCCATACCGCCAGTTTCTCTCCCTCGAGGCGAAGGCGGCCGCGGTCGTGACGGACTCCGGCGGGATCCAGGAGGAGACGACGGTGCTGCGCGTTCCGTGCTTCACGCTGCGCGCCAACACCGAGCGGAAGCTCACGATCGAGCTCGGCACGAACACGCTGCTCGGGCTCGAGCCGGAACGCTTACGCGAGCTACCCGCTCTACTCACCGATCCGAAGCGTGGCCAGATCCCGCCACTCTGGGATGGGAATGCGGGAGAACGGGCGGCCGAGGAGATCGAACGTCTCGTGGTTGGAGTCACCGCCTGAAGGTCTGGGTGGACATGACGGCGTCGGCGCACGTGCTGGTCTTCCGGCCGCTGATCCGGCTCTTGCGCGAACGGGGCGACGAGGTCGAGATCACCGCCCGCGACTACGCGCAGACGCTGCAGCTGCTCGAGCTGCACGGCCTCGAAGCAACGGTGATCGGCCGCCACGGCGGACGGTCGAGACTCGGCAAGGCACGCTCGCTCACCTCGCGCCTCCGCGCACTGCGCAAGTGGGCACGGCCGCGCGAGTTCGACATCGCGCTCGCACACGGGTCACACGAGCTGACGCTGACGGCGCGCAGGCTTGGAATCCCGAGCGCGACGACGCACGACTACGAGTTCGCAACGCTGCAACACCAGCTCGGCATGCGAGCGGCGACGAAGGTGGTCGTGCCGGAGTCGATCCCCGAAGACCGGCTCGCGCATCTGGGCGTGCGACCACCGAAGCTCCTGCGTTATCCCGGGCTGAAGGAGGAGTACTACCTCTCCGACTTCGAGCCGGACCCGACGGTGCTCGAGACTCTGGGCGTCGACCGCGACCGTGTGCTCGTCGTCCTTCGGCCCCCGCCGGACGTCTCGCTCTACCACCGGCACTCGAATCCACTCTTCCCGCAGACGCTCGACTTCCTGGGCAGGCTCGAAGGTGTGAACTCCGTCGTGATCCCACGCACCGAAGAGCAACGGGAGTACGTGCGCACGCTCGATCTGCCTTCCGTGATCGTCCCCGACCGCGCCGTCGACGCACAGAGCCTGATCTCGCTCGCCGACGTCGTGGTCTCTGCGGGCGGGACGATGAATCGTGAGGCAGCCGCGCTCGGCGTCCCGGTCTATACGACGTACGGGGGCCGTCTGGGCGGCGTCGACGAGGAACTGATCCGTGAGGGACGCCTGAAGCCGCTCACCGACCCGCGTGCCCTCGAGCTCCAGAGGCGCGAAGACAGCTCAGCAGGGAGCCGTGTTCGACGGGATCCCGCGATCCTGCTCGGGCTCCTACTCAGCGCCCGCGACGAAGCCGCCTAGTCCCTCCAAATCAGGCGGCTTCGAGCACGGCGAGAACCTCCGGCCCGTAGCGTTCGAGCTTCGACGGGCCGACACCGGGGACCGCGCTCAGCTCGGAGAGATCGCGCGGACGCCGTCCCGCTATCTCCGCGAGCGTCGAGTTGTGGAACACGACGTACGCCGGCAGGTCGTCCGCGGTCGCGCGCTCGAGCCGCCAGCGCTTCAGTGCCGCATACAGCGGATCGTCGGGCTCCGCCTCGCGCAGCTTCCGCGCCGGCGTCGCCGCGATGTCGAGCTCGGCGAGGAACCGGCTCGGCTTGCCGCCCCACGACAGCGCGAGGTGACGCTTCGCCCGCGTCAGGCCCACGTAGAACAGTCGTCGCTCCTCCGCGATCTCGTGCGGCCTCTTGGCCTGTCTGATCGGCAGCTCCTTCTCCTCGAGCCGCGGGATGAAGACCGCGTCGAACTCGAGTCCCTTCGCACCATGCAGGGTCAATAGGTGGACGCCCTGCCGATCGACACCCCTCGAGCTGAACCGCTCCTCGAGGTCGGCGATGAAGTCTCGAGTGGTGCGTTGGCCGTCGTCGAACTCCGCCGCGAGCCTGACGATGCGCCCGAGATCGGACTGCCGGACCATCTCGCGCTCGCCGAGCTTCTCCGGCAGGCGCTCGCGCCAGCCGGCGTCTCTGGCGAGCGTTCGCACGGTCACGGCCACGTCGGTCGTGTCGTGCTTCCGCAGCTGCTTCAGAAGCTGCCGCGCCGCCTCGCGGGCGAGCAACGCCGCACCCTGAAACGGGATCTCCGCCTCGTGGAACGGCTCCTCGAAGTCGGCCAGCCGCGCGTTCGTACGACACAGCACGGCGATCTGCCCCAGCGCGACGCCTTCCGCCTGCAAAGCCCGGATCCTGTCGACGACGAACGCCGTCTCCGCCTCGCGCGCGGGGAAGGACCGTGTCACCGGCTCGGGCCCGCCGGGGAGCGTTGCGCGCAGGATCTTCTCCGCGCCGCCGAGTGCGGGGACGATGCGATTCGCCAGTCCGAGCACCTCGGGCGATGAGCGGTAGTTGTCCTCGAGCCTGATCACGGTCGTGTTGGGGAACCTGCGCGGCAGCCCGAGGAGGTAGTCCGGCGTCGCACCGGTGAACGCGTAGATCGACTGGTAGTCGTCGCCGACCGCGCAGAGCTCGTCGCGGTCGCCGAGCCACCGATCGAGCAGCGTCTGCTGCAGGAGGTTCACATCCTGGTACTCGTCGACGGTGAACGCGTTGAAGTAGCTGCGAACCTCGGCGAGGGCGCCGGGGTCCTCGTCGAAGAGACGGATCGTCGATTCGAGGAGATCCTCGAAGTCGACAAACCCCCGCTCTTCTTTCTCGACCTCATAGCCGCGGAAGATGCGGAACATGAGATCCGGCGGGATCGGCGGCTCGTGCTCACCCAGGCCCCCGAGGTACGTCGCCGGAGTCAGCCGGCGGTTCTTCGCCCACTCGACCTCCGTCGCAAGGTCTCCCGCGGGCCGGAACTTGTAGGGCGGAGGAAGCGTGTTCCCGAGCTGGCGCAGTAGGAGCGCCTTCGAGGACATGATCCGCTCCGGCGGAGTGCCGAGCCGGTGCAGCTGCCGCAGCGCTGCTGAGTGGAAGGTCCGGGCGGTCACGCCGCCGACGCCGAGTCGCTCGAGCCGCTCCCTCATCTCGGTCGCGGCCTTGTCGGTGAAGGTGACCGCGAGGATCTCGTGCGGTTCGAACTCGCCGATCGCGACCTGGTTCGCGATGCGCCGGGTGATCGTCGTGGTCTTTCCGGAGCCCGCGCCGGCAAGGATGCAGACCGGGCCCCGCACGGCCTCGACGGCGCGGCGCTGCTCGGCGTTCAGCCCGGCGAAGATGCCATCAACGTTCACGGACTCACCCTAAGGACCGGCTGAGACGGATGGCCTTCGGCGGCGTTACAGGGGTGTGCCAGACCTGAAGCAAGTGCAATGACATCCTTGGGCGAGTGCCGAGAGGGCGCGGAGGCGTGACCGCGCTCACGCCGCAGCGTTACCGACCGCGGGCGTTGCCGAGCCGAAGGAGGGGGCTCAATGGAGAGTGTCTTCCAAGACGGCGGAGCCGACACGCTTCGGCTCGCGCAGCATGGCAGCGAGCCTCGAGACGACGTCCAGCGTCTCACCACGCTCCACCATCCGCTGGAGGTCGGTGAGCTCCTCGTCGAGCCACATACCGTCGATCGGAGCGCGCGCCGCCCGCAGGATCTTCGGGTGTGACGTGGCGCCGACCGTCTCGCCCGCGGTCCAGAGCTCCTCGTGCAGCTTCTCGCCCGGCCGGACGCCGACGAACGCGATCGCGATGTCCGTCTCCGGCTCCTTGCCGGAGAGGCGGATCATGTTGCGGGCGAGATCGAGGATCTTGACCGGCTCGCCCATGTCGAGCACGTACACCTGGCCGCGGCCGCCGATCGCTCCGGCCTGCACGACGAGGGACACGGCCTCCGGGATCGTCATGAAGTAGCGCGTCATCTCCGGATGCGTCACGGTCACCGGCCCGCCCTTCTCGATCTGGCGCCGGAAGATCGGAATCACGCTTCCCGAGGAGTTGAGCACGTTGCCGAAGCGGACGGCTACGAAGCGCGTGCTGATGTCCTTGCGGTGCCCGTACGCCTCGACGATCCACTCGCAAAGCGCTTTCGACTGTCCGAGCAGGTTCTTCGGGTTC
>DATMZV010000079.1:0-7050 GCA_035573355.1 Gaiellaceae bacterium
CTCGGGCTCGCCGTGCAACCGGTGCGCTGCGAGTGAGTGCGCGTGGTGCGTCATCGAGACGACGAGGTGCGTACCGCGTCCAGTGCGCTCGCGTTCGAGCAGAGCGGCCAGGATCTCGATGACGGCGAAGAGCGAGCCGCCTGCGAGATCGGCGATCTGCACCGGCGGTGACGCGGGGGCGGTGTCGGCTAGCAGCCCGGCCCAGCCCTGGTAGTTGAGATCGTGACCCGCGCGCGTGTCGCCCCCGCCGAAGCCGGTGATGGAGCAGTACACGACCGAGTCGGGAAGATCGGACGCGGCGAGCCCGAGTCGCTCCGCGACACCGGGGCGGAATCCCTCGAGCACGACGTCCGCGCGAGCGGCGAGTGCGGGGCCGAGGCCGGGGTCTCGTTCGCGGTCCCACACGACCGACTCCTTGCCCGTGTTGAGCGCGTCGTCCCAGCCGGGAGCGACCGAGCGGAGCGGGTCCCCGTCGGGTGTCTCGACCCGCACGACCCGCGCGCCGAGCCGCAGGAGCTCGCGGCTGGCGAAGGGGCCGGGCAGGTAGCGCGTGAAATCGACGACCAGCACGCCGCGTAGCACCACAACCAGCGAAGCTACCACTACACTGCGACCGTTGAGCGACCGTTCAACAGGCCAGGAGGACAAGCGTCGGCTCATTCTCGACGCTGCCGTGCGCGTCTTTGCGCGCAAGGGCTACCACACCTGCCGGGTCGGTGACATCGCCGAGGAAGCGGGTGTCGCGCACGGTTTGCTCTACCACTACTTCCGTTCGAAGGAAGAGCTGCTCGAGACGATTTTCCGCGAGACGTGGCGCGACGTCCTCGACGCAGTGCGCTCGGTCGAGGAGACCGACGAGAGCGCACGAGACCGTCTCGCCGGAATCGCCAAGCTCTTGTTGCGCGCGTGGCGCCGCGACCCGGACCTCGTCCGCGTGCTCGTGCGCGAGGTGACACGCAGCTCGCACTTGCAGCAGCGCATCGACGAGATCGAGTTGGCGTTCGCCGGGCTCGAGCGGGTCATCGCCCGCGGTCAGGCGGATGGTGAATTCCGTTCGGACCTCGATCCGCGCATGGCCAGCTACGTCTTCTACGGGGCAATCGAGGAGATCCTCACCGGCTGGGTGCTCGGCAAGCTCGAGGACGGGGACGAGGCGATCGCGCGTGCAGAGGAGACGGTCGTTCAGGTGATCTGCGGCGGGCTCGCCGCCGACCGCGTAATCGCCAAGGTCTGACGCCGTGACACAGGTCACCGCGGAAGCCGCCCGGCAGTCGGGCGCCGTCAGGCGGAGCGTCTTCTGGATTCTCGGGGCCGGCGCGTTCGGGCTCGCGTTCTCGATCACCACCACCGCGGCGTATCTGCCGCCGCTCCTGCACCGGTTCACCGAGTCGGGGACGTTGATCGGGCTCGTGCTCGGGGCGGAGGGTGTGTTCGCGCTCACGTTGTCGCCGGTGATCGGGCCCTGGAGCGACACCTTCCATACACCGATGGGGCGCCGGCGTCCATTCATGTTCGCCGCGCTCGGCCCGCTCGGCTTCTGCCTCCTGCTGATGCCGTTCATGCCGAATCTCTGGACGACGACGCTGATCGTGCTCGCGTTCTTCTTCGCCTACTACGTCTACGAGCCGCCTTATCGCGGGCTCTATCCCGACGTCTTGCCACCGTCCGTGTACGGGCGTGCACAAGGGATCCAGCACGTCCTGCGCGGGATTGCGCTCGGCGCTGCACTCGTCGGCGGTGGTTTCCTGCTCAAGGTTTGGCATGCCGCTCCGTTCGTGCTCGCGGCATTCGTGACCACGGGGGCGTGCGCAATCCCGATCCTCTTCATCAGAGAGGACGGTGGGCACGGTCGTGTCTTCGAGGGGGTCGGGGCGTATTTCAAGCGGAGCTGGTCGATCTTCCAACAGGAAGCGGCGGTGCGTCGCTTTCTGTTTTGCAACGCCGCCTGGGAGGGGACGTTCGCGGCGGCACGGACGTTCGTCGTGCTGTACGTCCTCGACGGCCTGAATGAGTCGAAGGCGATCTCGTCTGCGCTGCTTGGCGCGGTTGCGACCGGCTATGTCATCGCCGCCTTGCTCGCCAGCAAGCTGGGCGATCGCTTCGGAATCGCGCGCGTGATCTTCTGGTCGTCGTGGGTGTATGGGTGCGGATTCCTCGTCGCCGGGTTCGCGTCGACCTGGCAGACCTGGTACTTCGCGCTCATCATCCCCGTCGCGGTGTCCGGCGGCCTCGTGATGACGCTTGCGTGGGGCTTGCTCTTCAAGCTGATGCCCGAGGAGCACCGGGGCGCGGTCTCCGGGCTCGCCACGACGACGAAGGGTCTCGGTCTGCTGCTCGGTGCTCCGATAGCAGGTGCTGCGATCGACCTCGCGCGGCCGTACCTCCCTGCGACGGACGGGTACCAGATCTTGTGGCCGGTCTGCGCCATTCCGATCCTCGCCGTGATTCCGCTCGTGTACAAGCTCATGCGCGTCGAGCAGTCCGGTCCCGTCGAGCCCTCTCTCGGCTGATGGCGCTCTGGGATCGACTCCGCGGGCTCGAGGTGAACGTCGAGGAGTTCGGGACCGAGCGCAAGTCGGTCGACGTCTCGTCACAGTTCACGCGCGTGTCGACGACGGTCGTGCTGGGTGGCGACGGCGCCGCGGGCCGGGGCGAAGATGTCACGTACACGGCGCAGGACCACGACTGGTTTCCACAGCTGGAGCCGCCCGGGCGGACGACGCTGCAGGAGCTCTCGGCGCAGCTCGACGGGCTGCAGCTGTTCGACGGAGATCCGGGCATGCCGGCGTCTCGCGACTACCGTCGCTGGGCGTTTGAGAGTGCCGCGCTCGACCTGGCGCTGAGGCAGAACGAGCTCTCGCTCGGTGCCGCGCTCGAGCGCGAGTACGGGCCGGTGCGCTTCGTTGTCTCGACGCGTGACGATGCGTTTGCGTGGCTCGAGCACAATCCGGAGCTCGAGCTGAAACTCGACCCGGAGAACGACTGGGACAGGCCGTTCATGGAACGCCTCGCCGGAACGGGACGGGTGCGCGTCCTCGACTTGAAGGCGTACTACACCGGCACGCCGGTCGACGTTATTCCGGATCCGGAGCTGTACCGAGCGGTCGTCGAACTCTTCCCGGACGCGGTGCTGGAGGACGCGTCGCTCGACGGCGAGTGCGGAACGGTGTTGCAGGGGCAGGAGGGCCGGCTGAGCTTCGACGCGCCGATCCACTCCGTCGCCGATGTACGTGCGCTTCCGGTCGAGCCGGGGTGGCTGAACATCAAGCCGTCGCGCTTCGGCACGACGTCGCGGTTGCTCGAGTGCATCGAGGACTGTGCCGCGAGGCGCGTTCAGATGTACGGCGGTGGCCAGTTCGAGCTGGGTGTTGGCCGGCGGCACATCCAGGTGCTGGCGTCGCTCTTCTATCCGGGCGGCCCCAACGACGTCGCGCCGAGCGAGTACAACGCCGGCGGGCCGCGTCCGGGGCTGCCTCAGAGCCCGTTGCCGCCGCCGGAGCGCGTCGGTTTCTGAGCGGTTTCGCAAATTTCTTCGCTCGCCTTGATGGATCCGTTACAGGAGTGGCCTAGGCTCCCGCAGAGCGAGAAGGAGCCGAAATGGCACGTCCGGTTTGTGGGCGCAGGGGTCTCGCCGCAGCTTTAGTCGCCGCTCTGGCACTGATTGCCGGTCCGTCCGCCTCCGCGGGAGGCGCGGTCGGGCCGCTCAGCTTCATCGAGAACGGGACCATCCGCGTCGGCGTCGACCTGGCCGACGGCGGCAAAATCACGTACCTGTCGCCAGTGCGCGGCGAGCAGGCGCACGACCAGCTTCAAGATGTCCAACAGTCGTACTACGGCGGGACGCCCGACGCCACCTGGCACGTCGCGGCAAGCGGCGGCACTGTCCTGCTGAACCGAAACGACGGTCGGACGATCTACACGAAGGTCATTCCCCGCAGAGACGGCTATGCCTCGCCGCAGTGCTCATGCACGCTCGAGACCTGGGTCAGTCTCAAAGGGAACACAGTGCACGTCCGGAATCGGCTGACCAACACCGGCGGTGGCGCCGTCGCGTTCACGCCACACCTTCAGGAGCTTCCCGCGCTCTACACGACGGGAGATGCCTACCGCCTGTTCACCTACGACGGGGACACGCCGTTCACCGGCGCCCCCCTTCGTGAAATCACCGACGACCGCGGAGGCTTCTTCGTTCCCGGGCCTTCCTTCCTGGCAACAGAGCACTGGGCTGCGCTCGTGAACGAAGAGGGTTTCGGTGTCGGTCTCTTCGAGCCCAGGCTCACACGATTCAGCGGCATTCCCGGCAATGAGTACGCCGTCGACTACGGCTGGGTCAACGGCTACCTCACCTCCTCGACGACCGAAAATCTCGACTCGACACCCGTGTACACGTACGACTACACGCTCGTGGTGGGCAGCCTCGACAACATCCGCGCCTACGCGGTCACGCACCGCCCCGATCCGAGGCCGAACTATCTCTTTCGCACCGATCGACAGCACTGGTGGGAGCTGAACGCTTCGGATCCTGCCGGCTCGGTGCACGGCGCGCTTCGCCTGTACCCGGATCATTACGATCCCCAGGTCTACGGCCCCGAGACGGCCTTTTCGGCGAACGGCGTTCGCACTCTCTACATTCGCGGCGCGTGGCACACGCAGCAGGATTCCGGTCAGCTTTTCTGGGCTTCGGGCAACGGTTTCGACGGCGACCATGTCACGACGTTCTACGTCCGGCCTGACGGGCGCTTCCACACGTACGCGATTCCGCTCGCCGGCGTGGCCGGGTGGAGTGGCACGATCCGGGGACTCAGACTCGACTTCGTTGACGACCGCGCGGAGCCCGGTCGCTGGGTCGACCTCTCCTGCATCTCGTGGCGAGCCTGTCCGCGCGACCCGCGCGTTGAGCGAAAGCTCATGCGCTCGCCACCGTCGACGATCTTTTTCGACTCGTTCGACTCGTCGCTCAATGCCAGCTTCTGGTCTCGTGAGACTGCCTCAGAGGGAACGTCGGCCGAGTTGAGCCAGGGTCGACTGGTTCTGACGGTCGATCCCGAGGCTCTGCCCGCAGCGAACTCCGGTTACGTCAGCGTCGGCATCGACTCGGTATGCAGACTGGCGGGGAATTACGACGTCAGCGTGGCGTACAAGCTGCTCGAGTGGCCCGCAGCGAACGGTGTCGACGCTGTACTCGAGGGTTCAGGGGGCACGGTCGGTCGCAGAAACCGAAAGGGCGAGGAATATTTCGCAGCGGTTGCTTCGATCGGATCGGCCGTCGACACCAGTGACCTCGCGGGATCGCTTCGCCTCGTGCGCAACCGAAACTCGGTGCAGGCGTATTACCGGCGTGATGGCCGCTGGGTCCTGCTTTCGCGATCGGATGCGGCGAGGGGCGAGACGTATGTGCGACTCGCCGTCCGTGCGGCAGGCGCTGACTTTTCACACGAGGCGGTGCAGGTCGCGTTCGACAACTTCCGCGTTTCGCGAGGTCGGCTGTCGTGCCCCTGACCGAAAAGCACGTGTGCCAGGGACAGTCCCTGGCACGTGTCCGGCAGAGCCAGCTCTCGAGAAGAGATGTTCCAGGGACTGTCCCTGGCACGTGTCCGGCAGAGCCGGCTCTCGAGAAGACGTGTTCTAGGGACTGTCCCTGGCACATGTCCGGCAGAGCCTGCTCCCGAGCAGACCGGTTCCAGGGACTGTCCCTGGCACCTGTCCGGCAGAGCCGGCTTCCGAGAAGACTGGTTCCAGGGACTGTCCCTGGAACATGTCGTTACGGGCGGTGGCTCGGATCGGCATCTGGTCGGGCGGCCGCGGCCGCGCTAGCTTCGTTTCATGCCACGCAGGCTGCGCAGTGAATTGCCTGACGGAATCTTTCACGTCACTTCACGCGGCGTTGCTCGGGCTCCGATCGTTCGCGACACACACGACTACATCGCACTGAGGGCACAGCTCAGGGAGGTCATCCGCAAGTTCGCCTGGAACGTCTACGCGTACTGCCTGATGCCGAACCACTACCACCTCGTCCTGTCGACCGAGCGGGAAAGCCTTTCGAAGGGCATGCACCGTCTCAACTTCCTCTACGCACAACGGTTCAACCGACGCCACGGCCGGGTCGGCCATCTCTTCCAGAACAGATTCTCCGCGCACGTCATCGAGAGCGACGCGCATCTCGTGAGCGCGATCCTCTACGTGGGAGACAACCCGGTGCGGGCTGGGCTCGCCGAACAGCCCACCGACTGGCCCTGGATGGACATCGCCCTCTTGTAGGCGTTACGGTCTACCGGACGTGGCAGGCCTCACGACGGAGGTCAAAATGGACTGGGAGCTCAAGGGGACGGTCATCGTCGCCTGTAACTGCGACTACGGCTGCCCGTGCAACTTCAACGCTCTTCCGACGACCGGGAAGTGCGAGGGGACCTGGACGTGGCATGTCGAGCGCGGCACCTTCGGAGACACCTCGCTCGACGATCTGAATTTCACCGTTTGCGTGAACTGGCCGGGAGCGATCCACGAAGGCAACGGCGAGGCGCTGATCCTGGTCGACGAGCGCGCCGACGAATCCCAGCGCAACGCCATCGAGACGCTAATCGGCGGCGACGCCGGCGGCCCCTGGGGCGTGCTGGCCTGGACCTGGCCGACGATCCACGGGCCGAAGCCGGTGCCGTACGACCTTCACCTCGACGGCGTCAAGACACGGGTGAAGGCGGGCAACTCGTACGAGGTGGTCTCCGAGACGATCAAGAATCCAGTCAGCGGCGCGGAGGTCCACCCGGGCGCAACGCTGCCCGAGGGGATCGTCTTCAAGGAGGCCGACTTCGGTTCTTCGACGGCGTTCCGCGTGTCGGACGGGATCGCGTACGAGCATCCCGGGAAGTACACGGCCGTCGGCCCCTTCGAGTACAGCAGCGCCTAGGCGCGAGTGTGCACCGGCGACAACGCCGGCGCCCACGAGCACAACGGCGACACGTCGCCACCGCGGCCGTTCAAATTCCTGAAGCCGAGCGCATGCTCGGCCTGCATCATCTTGTGGATCTGCGTCGTGCCTTCGTAGATGATCGG
>DATMZV010000080.1:0-8219 GCA_035573355.1 Gaiellaceae bacterium
CTCGAGGCGGCGGGCGGGACGATCAGCGAGCCCGCATGGCGGAGCAAGCCAAGTTGGTATCTCGTCACGACCGATGACCGGATGATTCCCCCATCGCTACAGCGCGAGATGTCCAAGCGCGCCGGTTCGACAGTTGTCGAGACCGCGGGGAGCCATTCGATCTATGTGTCACAGCCGGGCGTTGTGGCTGACCTCGTCGTGAGGGCTGCTTCCGAAGTGGCATCACCGGCACTGGCCTAGAGCCGAGCCAATCACCGGCCCGCCGCCAACGAGTCATGACGGCGGGCCGGTTTGATGTCGCTCACGCAGAGACGGGTTGCGAGGCCCTTGTGCGTCGCCGCGTTACGACCACGGTCATGGCAAGGGCGATGCCTGTGAAGGCGAGCGCCAGGTCGACAACCTTCGTCACCGTCATCGCTCTCAGCGTTGGGGCGACAGCGGCCTCGAACGCGAACAGCAGCAGCAAAACCAGGGCCGCGCGGACGCTGTTGCGGCGCCAGAGCCAGAGCGTGCCGCCGAGGAAGAGGGCTGCGAAGACGGCCGCCGCGGCTGGAAAAGAGATCCAGAAGATGTCGATCGTCTCCCAGATCGCGAACGCGAGGCCGGCGAGGATCAGTGCGACTCGTGTGTTGAACACTCGGGTGCTCCTTTCGAGATCGGACTTCACAGGGCCGGCTGCGCGACCCGTGCAGCAGCGGGGCTGGGTTGGCTGATCAACAGGATCGACGTGACGATGATCCAGAGCCACCAGACGAAGAAGGGGAAGAAGAAGAACCCGAACAGCTGCACGACTCCGGCGAGGATCCCGACCTGTGCGTACCAGCGCGGGAGCACGCTGGTCCGCAACGCGACGGCCGAGGTGGCCCAGACGACGACGGAGCTGACGACGACGGCGGCCACCCAGGCGAAGTAGGCGGTGTCGGCGAGCATCCGGAAAGTGTTCGGGTCGACCCGGAATGCCGACGATTCGTTCGCAGCGAAGCTGGCCGCGTTCGCAAGCAGCATCGAGACCGCCCACAGAGGGAGACTGGCGATACCGGCGCCGAACGCGAGCGCGCTCAACCGACCCGGCTGGCCTTCGGCCGCGAGTAGCCGTTCACGTAGGGCTCCCAGAAACGCGAGCAGAAACAGAAGGCCTGCGATGAAGACGAAGAAGCCGATCAGGCCGTGCACTCGGTGTGAGTGGTTGGCGAAGTAGCCGACGATCTTCGCGTTGGAGTCCTTGTCTTGCGGTTGGTTGAGGACGAGCATCACGCCGACGAGTGAGCAGGCAACGGAGACCAGTCCGGTCAGCGGTGCCCAGCGATCCAAGAGCTGCTTCATGGAGTTCCTCCTTCTCTTTGGTGGTCGAGTCGAAGGTAGGTCGCTGCGGCCTCGCAGTCGTCGGCTCTCTGGGCGATCTTCGCGTCAGCCGAGCGGCTGATCTTTGGGCGCGGCGGAATCGGCCGAGCGGCTGATGACACGCCGCTCCGGGACGTCTAGTTTTGAGGTCGTGCCAACGCGCCTTCTGCGTCCCGGCGGCTTCCGGATCGCCTCGGTCAGGTTCGACCACCTCCTCGCTGTGGTCCTTGCCATTGCGTCGGAGCTCGAAGCCTGGTTGGGCAGCGCCGCCGGACAGGAACGGCTCGTGGTCGCGATCGCCGGGCCACTCATGGCCGGCACGGTCGCCGTGCGACGCCGGCATCCCGCCGCTGCGGGTATCGCAGCGGCTCTGATCGCCGACATCGTCGCGATCGTGTGGACGCCGCCCAACACCGTGAGCTTCGGCATCGCCTGGCTGTGCTCGCTGTACGCGCTGACGGTCTGGACGACGCCGCGGCTGTTTGCGATCGGCGCGACGGTGATGGCGCTCCCCACGCTCGTGGCAGTTGCGATACGAGGCGAACCGAAGGGAGGCGTGGCGTTCACCGTGATCACCCTGGTCGTGATGGTGCTCGTGCGTCGCGTCGTGGGCGACCGGGAGCGACGGGTGCAGATAGCGGAGCGCGAACGGGATCTCGTCGCGCGCGAGGCAGTCGTCGAGGAGCGGGCTCGGATCGCCCGCGAGCTGCACGACGTGATCGCCCATCACGTCTCGATGATCGTCCTGCAGGCCGGAGCCGAGCGGCGCGTTCTCGGCGGCGCAAACGCCTCGACCCGCGAGGTGCTGGAGACGGTCGAGCAAACGGGTCGTAGCGCGCTGACCGAGATGCGTCGTTTGCTGGGCATGCTCCGCGGCGACGCGAACGAACCACTCACTCCCCAGCCCGGCCTCACCGACGTCCCGGCTCTCGTGAGCCAACTCCGGGAAGCCGGCCTTTCCGTCGAGCTCCAGGTCGAAGGCGAGCGACGAGAGCTGCCCGTCGGCATCGAGCTGTCCGCCTACCGGATCGTGCAAGAGGCGCTGACGAACGCACTCAAGCACGCAGGTGAGTCGAACGCGAGCGTCAACATTCGCTACGGATCGGACTCGCTCGAGCTCGAGATCGCCGACGACGGCACAGGCGTGCCCGCGCCAGTCTCGAGTGGCGGTCACGGCCTCGTCGGCATGCGCGAGCGCGTCGCACTCTACGGCGGCCGTCTCGACGCAGGCCGGCATCCGAGCGGCGGATTCGTCGTGCGCGTCTTGCTACCGATCCGATGACGACGGTTCTGATCGCAGACGATCAGGCGCTCGTCCGGGTCGGCCTACGCAAGATCCTCGACGCCGAGCCTGAGGCAGACATAGTCGGCGAGGCAGGCGACGGCGAGGACGCCGTCACCGAGGCTCGCCGATTGCGGCCCGACGTCGTACTGATGGACATCCGTATGCCAGTGCTCGACGGAATCGAGGCGACGCGCCGCATCGTCACCGCACAGCCGAGCACACGTGTGTTGATCCTGACGACGTTCGGGCTCGACACCTACGTCTACGACGCGCTACGCGCAGGCGCCAGCGGATTCATGCTCAAAGACGCGCCACCCGAGGAGATCGCCGCCGCAGTGCAGATCGTCGCCCGGGGTGACGCGCTCCTCGCTCCTGGGGTCACGCGCGCCGTGATCGAGGAGTTCGCACGGCAACAACGCGCCGCCCCGAGCGCGCCACCGCCCGCCATCGCCGAGCTGACACCGCGAGAGCACGAAGTGTTCGAGCTGCTCGCGCGCGGAATGTCGAACCCGGAGATCTGCAAGCAACTCGTCATCACCGACGCGACAGCGAAGACGCATGTCGCCCGTATCCTCCAGAAGCTCGGCCTGCGCGACCGAGTCCAGGTCGTGATCTACGCCTACGAAACCGGCCTCGTCGCGCCTGGTTCGCCTCGCTGAGCGAGGAAGCCTGGGATCGTCTGCAGCTTCCAGGCCCTCCCTGCCCGGGCGCGGTCGTGGGGTGCATGGACTTCTTGCGGTCACGACTGTCGCGCTCGTGCTCCTCACCGCGCTGGACGTCGGCGGCTCGCAAAGGACGCGCGCTTCGAAGAGAAGCTCCAAGTCACGATCAGCGGGCGGTCGAATACGAACCGAGGTAACTTCCAGATCGTGTTCATGGACCGACCGAGAGAGGAGAGCACATGACGGTTCAAGACGTAATCAAGGCGCATCCAAAGCCGACAAGTGTCGATCACAACGCACTCCTGCGCTGTATCGAAGAGTGCCTCGAGTGCACCGCCAGCTGCACGAGTTGCGCCGACGCCGATCTCGCGGAGGACGACGTGCACGAGATGGTGCGCTGCATTCGCCTCTGCCTCGACTGCGCCGACGCCTGCGGCACTACCGCCAGGATCGCGATCCGTCAGACCGCGCCGGATCTTCGCGTCCTCCGAGCGATAGTCGAGGCCTGCGCGGCGGCCTGCAAAGCCTGTGGTGATGAGTGCGAGCGGCATGCCGCTCATCACGAGCACTGCCGCATCTGCGCCGAGGTCTGCCGCCGCTGCGAGCAGGCGTGCAGGGACCTAGTCGCAGCGATTGGTTAACGCGTCGCAGTCACGCTCGTGTCCCGCCTTGTGATGTTCCACCGTGGTCGTGATTCCCCCCGGCATCGGAAGGTCCGAGGGTTCATCGCAGGGACCGTGGCAGGGTGATCACGCCGCCGCGCCTTCCGGAGTGACGCACGCGGCCACGGCCGCCCGAATCGTCGGGTGGAAGTGGTTCCTCCCGATCGTCTCAGTGACTCCAGCAGCTGCGAACTGTTCCTCGATGCGTGTCCGCAGCCGGGCGACCATCAGCGTGATCCCGTCGCGCCGCAGATCCTTCGCCAGCTGATCGAGCGCCTCGAGCCCGGTCGAGTCGACGT
Organism: Gaiellaceae bacterium; assembly: GCA_035573355.1. Classification (GTDB taxonomy): domain Bacteria; phylum Actinomycetota; class Thermoleophilia; order Gaiellales; family Gaiellaceae; genus 3-1-20CM-4-69-9. The sequence goes on from DATMZV010000080.1 coordinate 4,250, forward strand.
GTGTCACGGCCTCAGCGTCGAAGACGAGCCAGTTCACCGGAGGTCGGGCTGCGCGAATCGCCTCGCCCACACGGCCGACGAAGTACCGCGCATTGGCGAAGAAGAGGCGGTCGTCGAGACGGTAGACGACGACACCGGGCGTGACACGCGCGTCGTGCCAGAGCGCGACGTCGGCGTAGCGGCCGAGATCGTCGACCCATCCGAGCACGGCGTCGTGCGGGCGAGCGCTGCGGCGCACGGTGTCGATCACCGAGAGCCCAACGGCCACGACGAGCGCCTCGAGCACGCCGAACACGATCACGCAACCGGCCGTCACGCCTGCAATCGCGACCTCGACATTGTCGACTGCCGCAAGCGCACGCCAGGCCTGTGGGTCGAAGAGCCCGATCGCCGCAAAGACGATCACCGCTCCCAGCACGGCCTTCGGGAGATACTGCACGGGCTCGGTCAGGAAGAGAAGGATGAGGAGCACGGTGCCGGCCGCGACCAGCCCGGCGACCTGGCTGCGCGCACCCATGCTGTCGTTCACGGCCGTGCGTGAACCGCTGGCACCGACCGAGAATCCCTGCGTGACTCCGGCCGCCGCGTTGGCCGCGCCCATCGCCAGGAGCTCCTGGGAGGCGCGGACGTGTTGGTTGTGCTTGCCGGCGAAAGAGCGCGCGGTCAGGATCTCGTCGGCGAAGGAGACGAAGAAGATGCCCACGGCGGCGGGGAGGATGTGGAACACATCGTTCCAGGCCGGCGTCGGAAGGTCGAAGCTTGGCAACCCTGCCGGTATCGCGCCGACGACGGCGATCCCGTGTGCCTGAAAGTCGAACGCCCACGAGAGCCCGATCGCGACCACGACGACCACGAGCGCCGCCGGAAGCCGCGGCATCAGCATGCGGAGGGCCAGCAGTATCCCCAGCGACGCTGCAGAGAGTGCGAGCGTCAGGCCGCTGATGCTCCCCAGTTCGCCAAGCGCCTCCCACAACTGCGACAGCGGCTTGCGCGCCCCGATCGACAGGCCGAGCAACTTCCCCAGCTGGCTGAGGATGAGGATCACCGCGACGCCGTGGATGTAGCCGATCAGCACCGGTCGGGAGAAGTAGTCGGCGATCCAGCCGAGCCGAAGTAGCCAGGCAAGCCCGAAACAGGCCGCGACGAGAACCGCCAGCATCGCGGCCAGCTCGGCAGCGGCAGGGCCGGCCCCTACTGCCAGCGGCAGGATCGCGGCGGCAACGAGCGTTGCGACTGAGCCCTCCGGGCCGACGACCAACTGCCGCGACGAGCCCAGCACGACGTAGGCGACTGCGGGTAGTAGCAGGGCGTAGAGGCCGTGCACGGGAGAGAGACCCGCCACCTCCGCATACGCCATCGCCGCGGGTACGGCGAGCGCCGCGACCGTCACGCCTGCCAGCAGGTCCCGGCGAGCGCTCGGCACGCGGTAGTCCGAGAGTTGCGCGGAAACCGGAACCGCGCGCGTCAGAAGCGGCTCCGCCTGTGCCGACTTGAACGGCGCCGCGTCCCGACAGTTCTCCGAGGGAGGGGCTGAGCGATCGTCCATTTCGAGCCGTCGCGAATTCAGAGCGATCCGCGGATCGAGGGACACGGACGAGCCGCGTCCCTCGATCGGCGCCGGAGTCTTCGATCAGGCCAAAGAGTTCTTGAAGCCACGCCAGTGCGCGGTCAACGCGTACAGCACGACGATGTTGAGAGCGACGATCAGGATGTTCCAGAGCGGATACGCCTGCGGGTAGTTCGCCATGAATGCCATCTGCCCGATCGCATTGACGGCCACGCCGATGATGGCGAGCCAGCGCGCCCAGCCGGCCCCGCCGAGCAAACCTAGGCCGGCGAGGACGAGCACCACGCCCCAGATCAGCGTCGCCCAACCCCAGGTAGTCACATCGACGATCGCAACGCCCTTCGGCGTCGCCACAACGTAATCGTCCTTGACGATCGCGACGAGACCCTGCAGCCCGTCGATGACGCCGACGATGAGCAACACGAACCCGGCGAAGACGATCCACCCGGTCCACGAGTCTGACGATGCGACTGCCCTGTCTTGTGTTATCGCTGGTGATGCCATCGAAGATGCTCCTTTTTCGAGGACAGATCGCTCGTGACACTGGCGTGTCGGACGCAGCGGAACATCATCCGATTCGGGTGATCGCCCAGGCTGCGCGCAGGCGTCTCGGTCGACCATCAACCACCCGGCGACTCACGCCGCGGCAACCGGGCTACTCGAGGGCATCCTCAAGCAGGGCGATCGGCCAGCACGACGTAGACGAGCTTGCGCGTCGCCGAGCATCCAGCCCATGTCCATCTTGGTGGCCGCTGCAATCCGTCAGCGTCTGGTCTACACGTCGTCGTGACTCAGCACCTATCCAACAATCCGCATCTCATAGCGGCTGATCCGGCTGTCTCGGATCGTCAGTTCGATCTGCCGCTGGCGTTCGTACGCGAAGTCGCCGGTCGCTTTGACCCGGTAGACCTGGTGGACGTCTAAGACGACACGGCCATCACCGAGCTCAACCCACTCGCCTTCGTCGAACTCGAGGTCGAGGTTTTCATCCGGTGAGGCCCAGATCAGATCCTCTCTCACCTCGTCGATGCCGCGCAGGGTTCGCTTGGGAGTGACCCATTCCACATCTGCAGCGAGGAACGGGTAGAGCGCTTCGCGGTCACCGCTCTTTGCCGCTGCCTCGAGAGCAATCCGAAACCGCCTCGCGATCTCCAGGTCGTCCGCGCCCATCGCCCCGATCTTAGAGGCGTAGCTCACCCCGACGGGCGATCGGTCAGCGCGGCTTCGATCCGTTCGAGCCGACCGGCGATCTGCTTAAGCTGCTCCTCCGTCGGAGTGGTGGGATCGGAGGACGCCTGCTCGCGGCGTGAGCGTGACACGAACGTGCTCGTGATGGCGGCGGTGATGACCGTCAGGAAGCCGATCCCGACCAGCATCACGAGCGCGGCGACGAGCTTGCCGGCGGTAGTCGCCGGAACGTGGTCCCCGTATCCCACCGTCGTGACCGTCTGGACGGCCCACCAGAGCCCGGATCCGATCGACGGAAAGCTCTTGTGGTCGGCGACCGTCATCAGTAGCCCCGCCCCAACCGTGATCGAGGTCGACACCGTGGCGATCACGACAGCCGCCCCGCGCGGGCTCGCCGCGCGGGCCACGACACGGTCGAGTCGCCGTTCGAGCCTCGTCTCGTCTTCCATCAGGTCGAGTTCGCGGCCGCCGGAGCCCATCCTGCGGTAGGACCGCGCGTCCTTCTGATGTTCATCCCCTCGGGGTGAAGCCTCTGCCGCCTCACTGCTGCCTAATGGACGGGCGAATGTGTCGCTGGCTTGCGTATTCGGGCTCCCCCGTCCTGGTCGAGGAGCTGCTCTATGGGCCGAAGCATTCGCTGATCGTCCAGAGCCTCCACTCGCAGCTGGGAGCGGAGGAGACGAACGGTGACGGATTCGGGATCGGATGGTACGGGGCCCAAAGTGCACCTGCCGTCTTCCACAGCACGGAGCCGGCCTGGAACGACCGTAACCTGCGCGAGCTCGCCGGTCACATCAGTTCCGGAGTCGTCTTTGCGCACGTCCGGGCTTCCACAGGCTCTCCGGTCCAGCAGACCAACTGTCATCCGTTCCGGCACGGTCGTTGGCTCTGGATGCACAACGGCCTTATCCACGACTTTCAACGGGTGAAGCGCGACCTCTTACTCGCGGTCGACCCAGTGCTCTACCCCGAGATCGAAGGCACGACCGACTCAGAGATCTTCTTCCACCTCGCACTCACGCTCGGCCTCGAAGACGACCCGCCCGGAGCGGTTGCGCGTGCTGTTGGGCTGATCGAAGAGACCGGGCGCGGGCATGGCGTCGAGCACCCGATCCAGATGACCGTCGCGACGACCGACGGCGACCGGGTGTGGGCCTTCCGCTACTCGAGCGAGGGCAAGTCGCGATCGCTGTTCTACAGCACCGCCGTCGACAC
>DATMZV010000081.1:0-2075 GCA_035573355.1 Gaiellaceae bacterium
CGGCCGTAGCGAGACCATGGTCGGCAAGTGGATTGCAAGCCGTGGCGTCACCCCGGGCCTGATCACCAAGACGTTCAACCCGATGGAGACCGGAGCCGACCACGGGCTCGCGCGCACCCGGATGGCACGACAGCTCGAATCTAGTCTCGAGCGACTCGGCGTGGATCGCGTCGACGTCTACCTGGCGCACGAGTTCGACCCGGACGTGCCGGCGAACGAGCTTGTGGGAACGTTCGAAGGGCTGGTCGGCATCAGCCTGATCAGGGCGTGGGGCGTGAGCAACTTCGATGCCGAGCAGCTGCGCTCGCTGATCGAGACGGGAACGCCCGCCGTCGTGCAGAACTCCTACTCGCTGCTCGACCGCGCCGACGAACCCGGGGTGGTCGAGCTGTGCGCCGCATTCGGGATCTCGTACACGCCGTTCAGCCCGCTCGCCGGTGGCTGGCTCACAGGGAAGTACAAGCGTGACGCGCCGGTGCCCGAAGGCTCGCGGATGGCGATGCGCCCCGGGCCGTACGAACATCTGCGTAACGAGGAGACCTTCGCGGCGCTCGACCGCTTCGCAGAGGTCGCAGCGCACCGCGGCGTCCACCCCGCGACGCTTGCCATCTCGTGGCTCCTTGCTCAGCCATACGTGACCGCCGTCGTAGTCGGCCCGCGGCGTCCGGAACAGCTCGAGCCTGCACTGACTGCACTCGAGCATCGGCTTTCGCCGTCGGAGGCCGAGGAGCTGGCCGCGCTGTTCGGATGACGGTCGGGTTCCGGCGTCTGACGGAAACCGATCTACCGCTGCTGTACGAGTGGCTGCAACGGGAGCACGTTCAGTTCTGGTGGAGGGAGCGGGAGACCTACGACGCCGTGGTCCGGCGCTACCTGCCGGCGATCGAGGGCAGCGAGCCGACGGACCTGTACCTGATCCTTCTTGATGATCGGCCCGCCGGCTTCATCCAGACCTACCTCGTGTCGGACCACGCCGACTACCAGGCCCTCGTGGACGTCGAAGAAGGTGTTGCGGGCGTCGACCTCTTCCTGGCGGATCCGGAGCAGACCGGGAAAGGACTGGGATCGAAAGTCATCGCGCAGTTCGTGCGTGACGTCGTGTTCGCGACACCGCAGACGCACGCGTGCATCGCGGACCCCGACGCGGAGAACCACGCATCGCTTCGTGCGTTCGAGAAGGCGGGCTTCACGCGCGTGCGCAACTTCGTCGATCCGAGCGACGACAACCGGGTGCATACGCTGATCCGGGTCGAACGCTAGGGCGACAGCCGCTCGACGACCCAGTCGCCGTTCGAACGCCGGTAGCGCAGGCGGTCGTGCATGCGGTCGTCGCGGTGCTGCCAGAACTCGTACGTCTCCGGGACGAGCCTGTACCCGCCCCAGTGCTCGGGCCGTCGCAGGTCGTCTCCGTCATGTTCACGGGCCAACGCCGCCACCCGTTCGTCGAGCTCGGCTCGCGTCGACAGGACCGAGCTCTGCTCGGATGCAATCGCAGCGAGCTGTGCTCCGCGCGGACGGGTGGCGAAGTACGCGTCGGATTCCTGCCCTGCGACCCGTTCGACCAGGCCCTCGACTCTCACCTGCCGGCCGAGCTTCTGCCAGTGGAAGAGCAGCGCTCCGCGCGGGTTCGAGTCCAGCTCGGCCGCCTTCCTGCTCGCATAGCCGGTGAAGAAGACAAAGCCGCGCTCGTCGGCTCCTTTCAGGAGGACCATCCGCACGGACGGGGCGCCGGCGGCGGTGGCGGTTGCAAGCGCCATCGCCTCTGCGGGCCGGCTTTCGGCGGATCCCGCCTCCGCGAACCAGCTCCGGAACTGCTCGAGCGGGTCGGCGGCGAGGTCGGACTTCCGCAGCTCAGACACGGCGGCCAGCCTATTTGACAAGCCAGAGAGTAAGTGTAAACTTACGGTAAGTCATGGCTTACGCACAAGCATTGAAGGCACTCGGCGATCCCACTCGGAGAGCGGTGCTCGAAGAGCTCCGGGACGGCCCGCGAGCCGTCGGCGAGCTCGCCGCACGGCTTCCGGTGAGCCGGCCTGCCGTGTCCCAGCACCTCCGGGTCCTGAAGGAGGCGGGTC
>DATMZV010000082.1:0-4250 GCA_035573355.1 Gaiellaceae bacterium
ATGGGCGATCGTGGACTCGAACCACGGACCTCCGCCTTATCAGAGCGGCGCTCTAACCAACTGAGCTAATCGCCCCCGGGCGCTGGATTGTAGCGGGGGGTTTCCTTATGCTCGGCCGCATGGCGACGCTCGGCGAGGTCATGACCAGGGACGTCCTCTCGGTCGAGCCGTCGGACACGATCGGCGAGGCGGCCGAGAAGATGACTCAGCTCGGCGTGGGCGCGGTGGTCGTCTCCGACTTCGGGCGCATGATCGGGATCTTCACGGAGCGCGATCTCATGCGAGCGGTGGCCGGGCGCGTGCACTCGAGTGAGGCGCGGGTCCGCGAGTGGATGACTCCGGACCCGGTGACGATGACCGAGGACGCATCGGTCGAGGAGGCCGGCGAGACGATGATCGAACGTGGCTTCCGGCACATCCCCGTAGTGGCAGGCGAGCGCGCCGTCGGGATCGTGAGCATCCGCGACGTCGCCGAGTGGCGCCTGAAGGAACAATCCGGCTGAGCACTCCCGGGTAGCCCAAGGGTCCGGTTGCCCCTTGCGGAGGTTTCGGCGCGAGACCGCTGAGCTACCATCAGAGCAAGCCCATGCAGGAGATGCAGATCTACGGGGTCAGCTTCGATCTGGTCGGCAAGCAGCCCATCGTGCTGCTGAAGACTGCTGAGGGAAACAAGTTCCTGCCGATCTGGATCGGCCATCCCGAAGCCGCCGCGATTCTGATGAAGCTGCAGAGCGCGTCGACGCCGCGGCCGATGACTCACGACCTCGTCACCGACATGCTCGACCAGCTCGGTGCTCAGGTGACTCGCATCACGGTCACGGAGCTTCGCGAGAACACGTTCTACGCGCAGATCACCGTCCAACTCGACGGCTCGGAGATCGAGATCGACTCGCGGCCGTCCGACGCGATTGCGCTCGCGATTCGTGCCGAGGCGCCGATCTTCGCGGCGGACGACGTGATCGAGGAGTCCGCAATCGAGTTCGAGGGCGAGGAGGTCACCGAAGAGGAGATCGAATCCAAGGTCTCCGAGTTCAAGAGATTCCTCGAGGACGTCACGCCCGACGAGTTCGCCGTCGAGCCGGAAGACGAGTAGCTAGGTCTCTTCGCCTCGGCTGACCTCGCGCTTCGTGAGATCGAGCACCCCTTCGAACAGCTCCTGCAGGCCTTCACCCGACAGGGGTCCACGGTTCGCCCGCTGCAGGTACTGCAGCATCCACTCCTCGCGTTCCGGATCGACGAACCCGATGCCGCGGGACTCCTTGTAGCGCTTCAGCCGCGCCACGAGCCGTAGCCGCGCGTTCATCGCGTCGACGATCGACCGGTCGGTGTCGGAGATCTGCTGGCGGATCTGTTTGATGAGTGGGTCTTCGGTCATGGTCGTCCTGGCCACTTCAGCTTGACAGGCTTGTCGCTGCGAGGAAAAGCGATCAGCCGGAACGGGTACGTGACTCGGGCGCGGACCGGATCTCCAAGAGTCGGCGTGCGTTCGTGGACGGTCACCACGATCCGGTCGCCCACGTCTCGCAGGCTGACGATGCGGACGTCGTAGCCGGTGCTCGAGCGCGGGCCTGCGGCGACGAGATAGACCTCGCGGCGGTTGAAGTCGATCGGAGGCAACGTGAGCGGCCGCCCGGGATTGTTCCGCGCGAGCACGTCGCGAAGAGCAGCGCGGCTGCGAAAGACGTCGCGCGTGATGCGGGTGAACTCGAGCGGACCGACCTTTCGCGTCAGGTCCTCGTAGCGCACGGCTCGTGTTGTGCTCCCGCAGCCCGAGGCGAGCAGGAGCAGCGCGGCGCTAATACACGTAGACAGTCTCGCCGTACGGAATCGTCCTGTAGAGCTGCGGCGCGACCCACATCGGGACGCGGACGCAACCGTGACTTGCGGGGTACGGCGGAACGGACGGGTTGCCGTGGATCGCATAACCACCAGTGAAGTACAGCGGGTCGTAGAGGGTCCCGAGCGGACTGGGGTCGAAGCCGCCCACCTTGCGGTAAACGGCGAACCTCCCGACGGGCGTGAAGGCCCCGGCGATGCCGGCTGTCGAGATCGGGACGATCAGAGCGATCTTCGAGACGCGCACGACGTAGAGCACCTGGAGGCCCTTGTTGACCTCGATGTGCGCTGCCGGCGTCGCGAACTTCGGTGCCGGGCGGCGCGGGTTCGCAAGCGCCTGCCAGAAGCGGGCGTCGACAGCTCCCGTCCGCGGAAGCCCGTGCACCTTCTGGAATGCATAGACGGCGTCGAGCATTCGGCCGTCGAAGCGGAGCCCGTAAGGGGCCGCGTAGTGCAGCCGGCGCAGCTGGTCTCCGAGCTGTGCGACAGCCGTGCTCCGAGCGCCGAGCAGGAGCCGCGGCAGGACGACGCTCACGCGCAGTGACCGGACGGTGCCCGCGTACCCCTCGCTCGGCACGACCTGGGTCGTGATCCGATATGTCGTGAGCCGCTTCGTGTCGAGCTTGATGCGCACGCGGCTGCCGAACGTGCGGTCGAGGATCACGTCTTGACCACGCGCGACCTTCAGGGTAAGCGTTCCCGCGGCGGCCGGGACGATGTGGGCGCTGAAGTAGTACGCGCTCCCGCGCGCGCTGCTCCCGGCGAAGCCGGTGACGAGCTTCGGAACGACTCGAATTGCGAGCGGAACGGCCGCCGCCCGCTCGCTCGTTGCGGTGTACGAGCCGGGAGCCCTGATGCGCGCACGAACGAGATACGTGCCGTCGGCGCGCGTCCTGGTGGTCGCGATCTTCCCGCGTGGGCCTGCGATTTCGACCGCAAGGTTTCGCTCGCCGGGGACGATCGCTCCGCGCAGGACGACCTTGCGGCCGTAGCGAGCCGGGTTCGGCGCCGTCAAGGTGAGCCCGTACGCCGTGACCGAGGTTGTCGTGGTTTCCGTCGTACCGTCTGTTGACCGCGAGGTGAGCGTCGCCGTCCAGCGGCCGGCCGCGTACGTGTGCTCGACCGTCTGTCCGTCTGTCCCGGTCCCGTCGCCGAAGTCCCAGTGATATGAAGCTGAGCCGCCGGCGGCCGTAAAGGTCACGCGTAGCGGTGCCGGGCCGGCGGCCGGTGTCGTCTGGATCGAGGCGAGGGGCGCTGCTCCGGTGGCGGCCGGGAAGAGAATCAGAAGGGCGAGAGCGCAAACCAGGCCGCAGCGCACGCGCGGAGGATATCCACCTGTGGTTTTCCTGCAACCGAAACGGTGAGCGCAACCGCGTTGAAGAGGCCGTGAACGATCATTCCGGGGTAGACGCTTCTCACCCTGCTGCGTAGATAGGCGAGGCCGATTCCGAACGCGGTGAGGAACGGAAGCGCTTCGACGAGGCCGTGCGCGAGTCCGAAGGCGAGGCCGGTCAACACGATCGCGGCCCACTTCCCATAGCGGACGAGCAGCGAGTAGCCAAGGCCCCTGAAGGTGAGCTCCTCGACGATCGGCGCGACGACGGCGATCACGATGCCGTTTGCGATGTACGCGGCGGCGTGCTTCGGCTCCCAGAAGTCGGGCGTGATTCCCTGCTCGCGTCCCGGTTGGAGGATCGGACCCAGAAGCCGGGTGAGCACGATCATGAAGACGCCGATACCGAGCCCGATGCGGGCTGCCGTCCCCCAGGAAGTCGGACGTCTCAGCGCCAAGACCTCCCGCCGGCTACCGGCGACGCCGGCGATCCCGTAGACGATCGCGGCGATGATTCCGTACTGGATGAGGTTGCCCTCGACGGTCACCCACTTGTAGAGCAGGTCCTTGGGTGGCTTCCCCTCCGTGAACCGCAGTGAGTAGCTCAGAGCTGCAAAGGCGAGGACGAAGCCGGTCCAGAGCGTGAGCGCGCGGTTCACGCCACCCACTGCCACAGCGCCCATTGCACGACCGCGACACCGAGGAAGAGCGCGCTGCACGCGACCACGGCATTGTGCAGCCGAGGTCTCCCGCTCGTCAGTGCGGCGAGCGCGAGGAAGAGCGGGAAGATCACGAGCCCGAATCTCGGCAGCGAGAGCAGCGGCCAGCGCGAGCTCGGATAGCTGAGCGGGATCGCAAGGCTGACCACAGCGAAGAGACCGTAGGGCGCGCCGAACCGGCGCCAGGCGACGACGGTCAGTGCGACGAAGAGCACGAGGAAGGCGAACGCCTGCAGGTTCTCCGCGGCTGCGTGCATTTGATTCGCGCCCGCGACATGCGTGCCGTGCCCCACGACGAACTGCTCGAGCCCGCGCCAGGCCGAGACGGCACCGTCCCAGATTCCACCGAGCGGGCCGGCGGG
>DATMZV010000083.1:0-12227 GCA_035573355.1 Gaiellaceae bacterium
CCGCCGTGGCGGCGCTCGCCGCGCTGCTGCTGCTACCCGCCACTGCGTCTGCAAAGGGACCATCCGCGGCTTCGATCTCAGGGCCGGGCCTCGACCACGCGATCAGCATTCAGGGCTTCGGCGAGGGCGACAGCTCCTCACCACTCGGCATCCTCGTCGAACAGAGTGGATTCTTCGCCCAGGCTTTCGAGCAGACACCGAGCTCGACCTCGCGGCGAAGACCGTCGACCCAGCTAGGCCCGCGCTACGCCGTTACCTACACCGTGCCGGGCGGATCGAGCGTTGATTCGACGCTGCGCCAGGACCTGTACCCGTACGCCACGAACGGCCCGGTGAGCTACATGGCGCCGAATCAAAAGCTCTGGGAGACCCAGAAGGTTCCCGGCGGCTGGTTCCGCGGCGGCATCGCGCTGAAGCAGATGCTCGTCAATGCGGGCCTGCCGGCAAGCGCGCCGACGAGTGGGAGAGAAGCCCACGCCGGCCGGCTCGGCATTGCGCTCGAGACAGGCGCGGGGATTGCCGTGACCGCAGCGGCCCTCGCACTGCTCTATCGCCGCCGCTCGGTCTCCGGCTGATCTTCGTGGGAGGATCCGGGCTCACATGGGCCCGGATCCCCTCGACCTCATGCACCAGGGCGCAGACCGCGTCATCGCCTCGTACCTGCTCGAGACAGACGACGGCCTGGCCCTCTTCGACTGCGGGCCTACGACCTGCCTCTCGGGACTCAAAGCTGCGCTTCTCGACCGCGGCGTCGAGCTGGGCGACGTGCGCCACCTTCTGCTCTCGCACATCCACCTCGACCACGCCGGGGCCGCAGGGGTCCTCGTGCGAGAGCACCCCGAATTGCTGGTCCACGTCTCGGAGATCGGCGCTCCGCATCTCGCCGATCCCAGCCGGCTCGAGACGAGCGCCCGCCGACTCTACGGCGACACCTTCGACACGCTCTGGGGTGAGCTTGCGCCGGTCCCGCAGGAGAACATCCGCATAGTCGAGGCTCGAGTCCTGGGACTCGACTGCTTCCCGACGCAGGGACACGCGAGTCACCACGTCTCCTATCTCGACGCAGCCGGGACGCTCTATTCAGGCGACGCGGCCGGTGTCCGCATCCTCCCTGAACGCACGGTTCTTCCACCGACCCCGCCGCCGGACTTCGACCTCGACGTCTGGCTCGAGACGATCGACGAGATCGAACGGCGGCGACCGGAGCGACTGGCGTTGATCCACTTCGGGGTCGCAACGGAGCCCGGTGCGCATCTGGACGAGTTGCGCAGGCGTCTGGTCGAGTGGGTGCGTCTGGTGCAATCCGGCGTAACGCAGGAGCAGTTCAGCGAGTCTGTGCGAAACGAGGTGACCGCGACCGCCGACAACGTCGAGCTGTACGAGCGTGCGATGCCGTTCTGGCAGTCCTACGCCGGGCTCGAGCGCTACACCAGGACGCATGCCGGCTAGCACCGGCCCGCTGCGTGCAGCGAACTTTCGGCTGCTCTTCGCGTCCCGCGCGATCTCGTACTTCGGCACGTCTCTCGCGCCGATCGCGGTCGCGTTCGCAGTCCTCGACCTGACAGGGTCGGCGTCGGACACCGGTATTGCGTTCGCCTGCTGGACCCTCGCGCAGATCTCGACGTTGCTGGTCGGGGGCGTCGTCGCGGACCGGCTGCCGCGACGTCTGGTGATGGTCAGCTCAGAGACCGCGAACTTCCTCGTGCGCGCGACGATGGGAACGCTGCTGATCAGCGGGCACGCGCGGATCTGGGAGATCTTCGTCCTGCAGGCGATCGGCGGCGCCGCGACCGCATTCTATTCGCCGGCGTCGAGCGGGATCGTGCCCGAGCTCGTCCCGGCAGAACACCTGCAGAAGGCGAACGCCCTCATGGGTATCGCGCGGTACGTCTCCTTTCCGCTCGGCGCTGCCGTCGGAGGCTCGATCGTCGCGACGATCGGAAGCGGCACGGCGTTGCTCGTCGATGCCGCGACGTACGCCGTCAGCGCCGCGCTTCTGAGCCAGATCCGTCTCGGCGCGCGCGCTGGCAGAGTCGCGACTCCGAGCTTCGTTCGGGAGTTGCGCGAAGGCTGGCAGGCGTTCACCGAGCAGACCTGGATCTGGTTGCTGACGGTCTGGATCGCGCTCTACTTCCTCGTGACGTACGCACCATTCTTCGTCCTTGGCCCGTACATCGCGAAGCACTCGCTGGGCGGCCCGGGTGCCTGGGCGATCGTTGTGACGGGCGAAGGCATCGGCGCCCTCGGAGGCGCAATGCTCGGCCTTCGTATCCAGCCACGGCATCCGTGGCGGATCGTGGCGCCTGTCTTCGCGCTCACCGCGGTGCAGAGCGTGCTGCTCGCAGCGCACGCGTCGGTCGCGGCGATCGGCGCTGCGGCGGTCCTCGCGGGTTTCTCGTTTTCGTACGGCGGGGTGATCTACGAGACCGGGCTCCAACAGGCGGTGCCCCGCGAGAAGCTCGGCCGCGTGAGCGCCTACAGCTGGATGGCGTCCATGACCTTCCTACCGCTGGGGTACGCGATCGCAGGCTGGGTCGGCGCGGGCATAGGCAACTCCACGTATCTGCTCGTCGGCGCGATCTGGATCGTCGTGACGACCGTGATCGTCGTCTCGGTGCGAGACGTGCGCGATTTCCGGCTCCGGCCCAGCCTGCAGGAGCCCGACCTCGCGGCCTCCGTTCCCGCCTCGTAGTCTTCAGGGATGCCGCGTGTCCCGGTTCCACCCGAGGTCGCCGAGTTTCTCTCGCGTCCGAACCCGGCCGTGATCGGGACGCTCCGCCCCGACGGTTCGCCGCACACGGTTCCGACGTGGTACGACTGGGAGGACGGCCGGGTACTCGTGAACATGGAAGCGACCCGCCTCCGGCTGGGCTTTCTGCGCAGAGATCCGCGCGCAGCGCTGACCGCGCTCGACGAGCAGAGCTGGTACCGGCACGTCAGCCTCATCGGACGAATCGTTTCGATCGAGGAGGACGCCGAGCTGACGGACATCGACCGTCTCTCGGTGCGCTATTCGGGACGGCCGTTCACCCGGCGCGACGCGAAACGTGTGAGCGCCTGGCTCGAGCCGGAGCGTTGGCACGGCTGGTCCGACGCGGGGCCTTGGCCCTAACCGCCTAGCCGACCGCCCTCTCGTAGGCGTCGACGTAGTCGCGCACCATCCGTTGCGGCGAGAACTCCTCCTCGACGTAGCGCCGCAGCTCGTTGGGGTCGAGCTCGTCTGCCTCCGTCAGCGCGTCCGCCATCTGTCGGTAATTGTCGACGATGATGCCGCTGCGCCCGTGCTCGATCACCTCGGGGACCGCACCCCATCTGGTCGCGATGACCGGCGTGCCGCAGGCCATCGATTCGATCATCACGAGACCGAACGGCTCTTCCCACTCGATCGGGAAAAGCGTCGCACGCGCGTTCTGAAGCAGCTCGACCTTCTCGCCGTGTGTGACCTCTCCGAGGTATTCGATGCCGTCGACGAGATGCGGCTCGACGAGGCCGTGGAAGTACTCGCGCTCCTTCGGCTCCTGCATCTTGCCGGCGATCTTGAGCGGCAGTCCGGCCTCCATGGCGACGGCGACTGCACGGTGCGCGCCCTTGTCCGGACTGAGGCGGCCGAGAAACAGGAGGTACTCCCCCCGATGCGGCTTACAGGGATAGACCGAAAAGTCGAGCGCGTTCGGACAGTTCGCGATCCAGTTCAGGTCGGGCTTCGGCTCGCGCTGGTTCATCGAGATCGAGATCAGTCCGACGTCGGGCGCAACGCGCGAAATCATCTCGTAGATCTCGCCGGGCTCGCCATCCAGAGGCCCGTGCACCGTGTGCACGACGGGAGTCGAGGTCGTCGCGCCGAGCGTCGCGCCGAGCATGCCGGTGTGATCGTTGATGACGTCGAACTCGTCTGCGCGGCCGAACGCGGAAAGTGCGTGCTTCAACTCCCAGAACGTCCGGCCGATGTGCCGGCTCGGTGCCTCGGGAAAGACCGCAGCGAGCTTTGCCCGCGTATGGGAGTCGCCGGACGCGAACAGCGTCACGTCGTGTCCCGCGTCGGCGAGCCCGTCGGCAAGGAGCGAGACGATCCACTCGATCCCTCCGTAGCCGGTGGGCGGGACCGCGAACCAGGCCGGTGCGATGACAGCGATCTTCATCTTGCGATCTTTACGCTTCTTCGACCCGGACGCGCCCGTCTTGGAGCCGCGCGTCCCATGCGCGCCCGAAAGCGCGGATCCCTGACAGCCGAATCGTTCCCGCCCAGGAAGGAAGCTCCATCGGAGCGACCGTCTCTAGCGCGTGGCGCCGACGGTCCGGCTGGAGGCCGAGCAACAGCTGCAGCAGCAGCACGGGAGTTCCGGCGGCCCACGCCTGCGGCCGAGCCGCCGTCGGGTAGGCGATGGGGAAAGGCGTCTCGGAGCGGCGCATGCCCGCGAACACCTCGGGAAGCTGATACGAGAAGTGCTGGGCCGCAGTGAGCATGCGCTGCGTGATCCGCTGCATCTCGGCCCAGCGCCCGTAGCGGGCCAGCCCGGCCGCGATCAGCGAATTGTCGTGTGGCCAGACCGTGCCGTTGTGGTACGAGAGCGGGTTGTAGCCGGCGTCGCCGGTGGACATCGTGCGGACACCCCAGCCGGACCAGAGCTCGTCACCCATCAACTGGTCGACGATTGCGTCGATCCGGTGCGGTGGAACGATTCCGCTCCACAGGAGGTGGCCGATGTTCGAGCACAGCGAGTCCACCTTGCGCTTGTCGCGGTCAAGCGCAAGGGCGTAGTAACCACCGCGCTGTTCGACCCAGAACGCCTCGTCGAACCGGGTGCGCAGCTCCTCCGCCTCGCGGTCGAGCCGGGCGGCGAGCTCGCGGTCGCGCCAGACCTCACGCGCGAGATCGGCGGTGCGGCGCTTCGCGTCGTAGACGTATCCCTGCACCTCACAGGGAGCGATGGGCGGCTCAGCGAGCGTGCCGTCGTGGAAGCGCTGGGAGTCCCACGAGTCCTTCCAGGACTGATTCTCGAGCCCGCGCTCGGTGCGCCGCTCGTATTCGAGGAACCCGTCTCCGTCGCGATCGCCGTAACGGTCGATCCAGTCGAGCGCCGCCATCGCTGGTTGTTTTAGGTCGCGCACGAGCGACGCGTCATCCGTCCAGCGCCAGACCTCCGAGAGCAGGATGAGGTACAGCGGTGTGGCGTCGAGCGTGCCGTAGTAACGCTCATGCCAGGTACGCGCAGCTTTTCCGTGCCGCACCTCGTGCACGATCTTCCCGGGCTCGGCGTCGATATCCGCGTCATCTTCCTTCGCCTGGAGCTCCGCGAGGACCTCGAGTGCGGTGCGCGCAAGCTCTGGACCGAAGAGGAGCGTTTGCAGGCATGTGATGATCGTGTCGCGCCCGAACACGGTCATGAACCAAGGCACCCCGGCGCCCGGAAGCTTTCCGATTCCGGAGCCGTCCGACTGCATGCGCAGCGACGCGAGATCGGAGACAGACTGTCCGAAGGAGTGTCCAAGGGCGTCCCAGGATGTCCTCAGCTGCGGGACGCGCAGCTGCCAGGCGGCCAGAGAGTCGCGAACCCGTCCCACCTCTTCGCCGAAACGCCGTTGGGCGAAGCGGGTGGCCACCGGTTCGCCGTCCGGAAGAGGAATGATCTCGACGTCGAGGTTCCACCGCTCGCGCGGCTCGAGTGCGAGATGGAACTTCACTCCCGACCCGTTCACCTCGCCGCGTTGCGAGAAGATCACCTGGGTCTTGAGCGGCAGCTCGCCATTGTCGGAGATCAAGAACTGGTTGCTCTCGTCCTCGTACTCGATCGGCCTCAGCGAAGGCAACGGCTTTGCACGCAGCGGATCACCGAGCGCGAAGTCGTAGTCCTTCACCGCAAAGATGTCAGCGAAGTCCGTCCCAACTTCGAGCTCCAGGTCGAACTCGATCGGCTCCATTCCCTGATTCTGCACTGCGAACAGGTCCTGCATCCCGTCGCCGACGAAGCGCTCGCGGCGGATCGAGAGCACGTCCTGCTCCAGCCCGCCCGCGAGCGGGTTCCTCATGAAGAAGGCGGCCGAGAAGTACTCGATCTTGTCCGACGAGAGAAGCAGCGGCCGCTGTCCGTTGATCGTCAGCTTGAAGCGCGAGAGGAAGCGTGTGTCCTCCGTGAACAGCCCTTCTCCCTCGCGTTGAAGGTCGCCGACGTCGTCGCAGATGCAAAAGGTCGCGCCTTCGAGGATTCGCAGCTGCTCGGGCATCAGCTCTCGCTTCGCAGTATTCGGCCTCCGGAGGATTGTGCAAGCGCCTTGACCACGAGTTCGTCGACGTTCACGTGCGGCGGTCGAGTGACGGCGAAGAGGACGCACTCTGCAATGTCCTCGGGCTGCATCGCCTCGACACCCTGGTAGACCTTGCTCGCGGTCTCCTCGTCGCCGCGGAAGCGCACGCGCGAGAAATCTGTCTCCACGAGACCGGGGTCCACTGTCGTGATGTGGATCGGGCGCCCGAGCAGATCTTCGCGCAGCGCGTACGTGAAGCCGCGCACGGCGAACTTGGATGTCACGTAGAGGGAGCCCTTCTCGTACGCCTGTCTCCCCGCAACCGAGCCGAGGTTGACGATGTGGCCACCGTCACGCAGGTGCGCGAGGCAGAGACGCGTCATGCGGATCAGGCCGTTCACGTTCGTCTCGAGCACCGTCCGTTCGTCCGCTTCGCTGCTCTCGTCGAACAGATCGCGGCCGAGCGCCAGCCCCGCAGCGTTGACGAGGATGTCGATGCCGCCGAGTTCTGCGACGGCTTCCTCGACGAAGCGCTCAGAGCTCGCCGGGTCGGTGACGTCGAGCTCGAGCCCTGTGATCGGGCTCGGAATCCGATCGACCCGCCGGGCGCCGCCGACCACTAGTGCGCCTTCACGCGTGAGCGTCAGGGCCGTCGCGGCACCGATACCGCTCGATGCGCCGGTGACGACGGCCGACTTTCCCTCCAGGCTGGGCACCGCTGGACTCTAACGACGGAGCGGGCTGTGACGCGCCACGGCTTCACCCAGTTCGACCTTGGTCGTCGCCGGCTCGGCGTGTTCGACCTGAAGCGTCGTGTGGGTGAGGCCGAACCGATCGCCGAGGATCAGCTCGAGCCGCCGGCGCGCGGCGTGACAGTCGGCTCCCGGTGTCACGAGCACGTGGGCTGACAACGCAGGAAAGCCACTCGTCACGGTCCACACATGGAGATCGTGGACCTCGACGACGTCGCGTTCGGCCACCAGCGCTCGCCCGATCGCGTCGGGGTCGATGTCGCCTGGCGCCCGTTCCAAGAAGATCAAGGTCGACTCGCGCAGGAGCTGGACGCTCGACCAGAGCATCAAGCCGGCCACGACGAGGCTGGCGATCGGATCGAAGCGGTCCCAGCCGGTGGCGAGGATCAGCCCTCCGGCCAGAGCCGCGGCGCCGAAAGCAGCGACGTCGGTCAGCACGTGCAGAAACGCACCGCGCACGTTCAGGCTCTCGCGGCTCGCTCGCGCGAGCACGAAGCTCGCCGCGATGCTGACTGCCACGCCCGCGAGCGCAACGCCAAGGACCAGGCCGCCGCGCACGTCCTGTGGATCGACGAGCCGGTGTACCGCCGACCAGACGACCCAGAGGGCGATCAGGCCCAGGGTGATCCCGTTGGCCTGGGCGGCCAGGATCTCGAGGCGGGAGTAGCCGAAGGTCCAGCGACCGGCCGCCGGGCGAGCGGCCATCGTCGACGCCACCAGAGCGAACGCCAACGCCCCAGCATCGGTGAGCAAGTGCCCCGCGTCAGCGAGCAGGGCGAGCGAGTTCCCGATCAGGCCCGCGATGACCTCTCCGACCAGCAATGCAAGCACTAGGCAGAGAGCGACGGTCAGTGCGCGGCGATCCGTGGCCAGACGGTGTGAGTGGTCGCGGTGCGTCCGTAGAGGGTAGCCGCCCCGCCAGGCGAACTCTCTCTTGCGTCGACGGCTTAGTCTTTCCCCATGCGCTTCGCTGCTCACCGACTTCCATTGCTCGCAGCCGCGGTCGCGCTGGCGCTGCTACCGACAGCCTGTGGCGGCTCGGGGAACACATCGGCCCCCGTCGGCCCGCCGCCCGGAGCTGGGAAGCAGCTCTCGAACGCAGACTGGCCCCAGGTCGTGGACAACCCCGACGCGTACAGAGGTGCGACGGTCGACCTCGTCGGGCGCGTTGTCACGGTGCAGAAGTCGCGCGATGGGCAGTTCCGCGGGATTCACGTCTATGCCGACGCGACGAACGGGCAACTGGAGACGACCATCATCACGCGTGCGAGCTTGCCGCTACTGCCCGACGACTATGTTCGCGCCCGCGGCATCCTCGAGGGCACGCTGCAAAGCGGGAGCACGGCGGGCATCGATGTCCGCGGACCCGTCATCATCGCCTCTCAACTGCGGCCCGCGACGTTCGTCGACGCGGCATCTCCTGCGCGGCAACGCCTGCGGGCGAAGCCGTACACGGTCTACAACGTCACCCTCACGCCTTATCGGATCGACTTCGCCGCCGACGAGACACGCGTCTTCCTGCGGATCAAGAACGCCACCGACTACACGATTCACTACAACGTCGCACAGAGCTACCTCCTGAACGACGGGATCCGCATCCGGCCACACCCGCATCGGAGCTATCCGCAGATGCCGGCGGACCTCTTCCCGGGTAGCACGGCGACCGGCGTCACGACCTTCCGCGCGACCACCCCGGGCACGGTGTTCAAGTTCGTCACGAGGTTCAGCAGCGACGACATCAAGGTCGGCAACGTGGGAGTGACGACGCCGATCATCTGGACCTGGACGTTCTGAGCCGAGGCCTGGCGGCCTAGCGAGCTCAGAAGGTTGTGCGCCCTTCGCGGCCGGGGGGCGCCTGCCTAGCTGCAGGCGCCCCTCCGGCTGCGACTCTACGCGGCCTCGTTCACGGCTTTCTCGTGGGGAGCTTTGCCGCGCTGCGGACCGCGTAGGGTCGCAGCCGGGCCGAGGGCGCCCACACGCACGGCGCGAACACACGCAAGACCATCAACGGTGTACGCGCCGGGCGTAGGCGTGGCTAGGAAAGTGCCCCGGTGGACGAGCTGCTCGCGAACCTCGAGGTACGTCTCGCGAGCAAGCCCGCCCGAGCCGGGGAAACGTGGACCGCGCAGCGAATCGCTCTTGGGTAGCGATTGCGCGGTCCCCGCTCCAATCTGCGCAGAACCATGAGCCAGCAGGGTCGAGGCACAGCGCCGACCGATCCGGGACTTGGGCTCCCGGTAGGTCAGCGCTGTGTTCTCGGAGTTACTGGTCATGGCGTGCTTCCTTCGCTGTTGGTGATTCGTTAGTCCTCCACCGAGAAGTGGAACTTGACCTTGACCTTGGCCTTCTGGGTCAGGGTCTGTCCGATCGACGCGGTGTTGTTGACGACTGCCGGGCCGCTCGTTGCCGAGCCACCGTTGGCCGATGCACTGGCGTCGCCGCCCGTGCCTGCGCCAGCGGTGCCGCCCTGGTTCGTCGTCAGCGTCGAAGCTCCACCCGTGGCGTCGCTCGTGCCGCCGAGGACTGCAGCGTCTGCGCTGGAGCCCTGGTTGCCGCCGATGGCGTCAGCGCTGTTCACGCTGGAGCCCACGGTTCCACCGTTGGCGGCGTTGCCACCGGCGGACGAGGTTGCGGAGCCCGAATTGGTGTTCGAGCCGCCTGTTGCGGCACCCGTCGTGTTGGAGCCCGACGTGTTGGTGCCGTTCTGCGTGTTGCCGCCGGTCGAGGCGGAGCCGGAGGTGGCGTTGCCGCCATCAGCATCCCCGCCCTTGCCGCCGTCAGCCCAACCACCGTCAGCGCTGCCGCCCTTCGTGTTGCCGGCCGTGGTGTCGGCGCTGTTGCCGCCACCCGACGTAGCTCCACTGTTGGCATTGCCGCTTTCGGCTTCTCCACCGGTGCCTGCACCGCCGTTTGAGGCGCCACTTGCACCACCGGTACCGGCACTTGCACCGCCGTTAGCCGATGAGCCGCCGTCACTGGAGCCCGTGATCGGGGCGCCACCAGCGCCACCCGACGTTGCGCCACCAGCGCCGCCGTTACCGGTGCAACCGACGCCGCTCAGGGACGTCGAGCACCCGTTTCCGCCGTTTCCGCCGTTGCCGGCGTTTCCAGCGTTACCACCGGCGCTCGAGCTCGAGCTCGAGCCGTCGGACGACCCGCCACCGTTTGCGCTGGAGGTTCCTGCGCCACCGGGGCCGGTCGACGAGCTGCCACCGGATCCAGAACCACCGGAGTTGCCGCCGGTGCTGCCGCCGGTACCGCCGTTGGTATCGCCAGAGGCGGTCCCACCGGTGGTCGACGACGTTGCGGATCCGCCGCTGCCGCCATTGGCATTTGCCTTGCCGCCGTTGGCTTCAGCGTCGCCACCAATTGCCTTGCCCGACTCGGCCTTGCCGCTGTCCTGCTTCTGGACAACGGTGCCCGTGTCGTTCTGGCCGGTGTTGGCCTTGCCGCCGTCCTGCGAGATCTTGGCATTGCCCGAGCTGTTGGAGCCCGAGTCGCCGCCATTCGCCTGAGGCGTGTTGTTCGCGACGCCGCCGGTGTTCGACTGACTGTTGGACGAGTCTCCACCAGTGGTGGTGCAGGTCCCGCCCTTGTTGCACGTGTCAGCCGAGCTCTTGGCATTGCCACTGTCGTTCTTGACGGAGTTCTTGACGTCTCCGCCGTAGCCGGAGGCCTTGCCACCAACGGCAGTTCCTCCGCTTGATGTAGCTGGACCGCTTTGAGCGTTCGCGCTGCTTTGATCCACCGTTGCGGCCTGGGTCCCGTTCTGCGTGACCTTCACAGTCGGGGGCTTAGGCGGGTGGATGCTTGCAAGCGCCGTCGGAACGGCGATGCAGGCAGCAAGCGCGACGGCCAAACCGGTCAGCCATCGGGTTTTTCTAGACACCTCTTTGCTCCTTTGTTTACGAACGATTTGGTGTTGCTAGCCGATCCGTCAGGTCTCCCAAGCAACCCGACGGGGTTGAGGTCAACCGAAGCGGCTACCCAGGTCGTTCGCGACGAGCAAAGTCCACCGACCGCCCAAGGGCCGGCATGGCGTATTGCAGACGCCCAACGCCGAGCGCTGCAATCATGAACAGCCCAAGGAGCGCGGCGAATGGTGTCGTTCCGAGGAGCAACACCAGCGCGCTCGAACCTGCGCCGAGAAGGTTGAAGAGGGTGTGGACGAAGCGCTCCGATGGAGTCATGGGCGCGCTCGCCGTCGTGGCAGCCCGGGGTCCCGGCGCAGCACCTACGCTGTCGAAGCCGCGCGGACTGTGTGGTGCGGTGAAAATCCTGGCCGCGGACACTCTCGAGAGCTCCACGCTGCCGGCCAGCACTCCCGACAGCGGCAGCGGCGGGGCTCCGAAGATCAGGGAGTCGGCAACCGGTGCGTCGCCGGCCTGGCCGAAGCTCGAGCCACCGCCACCAGCGAAGGTGGCGGACGGAGGAGTCGCAAGCGTGCCGGTCCAGTGGGCGAGATTGTCGATGTTCGACTGCGAGGCGCTGGACGAGGCCGTACCGCCCTGATTCACGATTGCGACCTGCTGCGCGTGCTGATCCCACTCGACGCCCTCGCCGCTCGCCTCCTGCACCACCGTTTGCGTGATCTCGCTGTAGCTCTCCGAGATCGATGCGGCACTGACGCCGTTCGACTGGTCGATCGGCGGGTTCACGGCGCCGTTCCACGGGATCTCCATCTCGATCCTGTTCCGCACGCTCGCCTGGCCAACGTGTGCGGATGCGACGTTCTGCTGCGTCGTCACCGCTTCCTGAAGCGCGTCGGCCAGCTGGTCGGAGCCGGCCCCCGTCTGTGTCTGGCTCAGCGACTGGCTCGTGACGCTCTCGACGGCGGCGAAGCCCAGCGCCACCGACTCGTTCGTCTGCGTGATCTTCTGGATCCAGGCCTGGTTCCCGGAAGCCTGCGACCACACGTGAGCCAGGTTCAGTGCATGTGCCTGGGTTGCGACTGCGTCGGAGGTGGCGGTCTGCAGGGTTCCGATCACCTGCGTCGAGGCGACCGAGTGAACGGCGCCGTCATCGGTTCCGGTCTGGGTCTGCTCGAGGGTCTGGGTCGCCGTGTCGAACGCGGCGGCCGTCGAGGCGGCGGCCACGCGGTTCTGCTGCTTGATGCCCTCGATCGCGCCGGCCGTCCGGATGATCGTGTTCCGGGGGTCGACCTGGCCGGCGTCAGCGGAGGCGGTCGCGGACTGGATGCTCGTGATCCCCTGGTACTGCGTCGCGTCGCTC
>DATMZV010000084.1:0-7350 GCA_035573355.1 Gaiellaceae bacterium
GTGGTACCGCTACTGGATCGACGAGCGGCTCAACTGGTACCGCCGCTACGGCCTGCGTGACAGCAAGCTTCGTGTGCGCGAGCACGGGCCCGAGGAACGGTCGCACTACTCACAGGGAACGAGCGACATCGAGTACGACTACCCGATCGGCTGGGGTGAGCTCGAGGGCATTGCGAATCGGGGCGACTTCGACCTGACGCAGCACACCGAGCACTCGACGACGAAGCTGGAGTACGTCGGGCAAGACGGTGAGCGCTACGTCCCGTACGTGATCGAGCCGGCGGTCAGCATCGAGCGGATCATGGTCGCCATGCTCGTGGACGGATACGACGAGGAGGTCGTCGGAGACCGCGAGCGAACCGTCCTCCGCCTGCACCCGCAAATCGCGCCGGTCACCGCCGCCGTTCTGCCGCTCATCGGCAAAAACGACGAGATGGTCGGAAAGGCGCGCGGCCTCTACGAGGAGCTCCGTCGGCACCACAGCGTGGAGTACGACGACGGTGGTGCGATCGGGCGCCGGTACCGCCGCCAGGACGAGATCGGCACACCGTGGGCGTTCACCGTCGACGAGCAGACGCTCGAGGACGACACGGTGACGGTCCGCGACCGCGATTCACTCGCCCAAGAGCGGTTGCCGATCGCCGACGTGCGCGACTGGATCGAGGCCGCGCTCGAGCGCGACTGGAAGTCGCCGAAGGAGGGCTAGGCGCTGCGCAGCGTGCGCAGCCGGAAGTTCCCGAAGTATTCGTACGCAGAGGTGATCACGGCGAGAGCATCGCGGGCCGAGCGTTCGGCGAGGCCGACGTCACCCGCCTCGGCAAGCGGCCGCGCGAGGAGTGCCTCAATTCCCGTGATCCCTGCCGGCGAGAGTGCGAGCGCGCCGACGTTGCAGCTCCTGCACACCGCGCCACCTGCGGCGGGCGAGTAACCGACGAGCGGCTCGGTCTCGGAGCCACAGTCTGCGCAGCTCGTCAGGTGCGGCAGGTAGCCGGAGAGCCAGAGCAGCTTGAGCTGAAACGAGAGCGCGAGCGGGTCGAACGCCGCACGTGCGCTTCGCGGCTCCAGTCCTTCGACGAGGCCGAGGAAGCGGGTCAGCGCCTGGAAGGCGCGTTCGTTCCCCTCCTGTTCGGTGAAGAGGCGCAGCATCGCCTCGGCCCCGAGCAGGCCGACACCGAGCCTGTACTGCTGTTCGCGCACTTCATGGTGCGAGCGAATGAGCTGGACGCCGGTAACGGTTTGCAGCTCGCCCGCTCCCTGGTGGAGCATCAGGTCGACGTGCGAGAGCGGCTCGAGGCGCGCACCGAACCGCGATTTCGTCTTGCGGATGCCTTTTGCCACCGCGCCGATTCGTCCACGCTCGAGCGTATAGAGGTGGAGGACGCGGTCGGCCTCGCCCAGGCGAAACGAGCGGAGCACGACCGCCTCGGTCTTGTACGAGCGGCCGGCCATGACTCGGCCAGTCTAGTCCCGAGGGTGGAGGGAACCTTCGCGCCGGGTTCTTCGTTACACCAGAGAGATGGCGAGAATCCGCGTCTACTCGACTCGTTGGTGCGGATACTGCGTCCGCGCGAAGGCGCTACTCGACGGCAAAGGGCTCGAGTACGAAGAGGTGTTTCTCGACGACGACCCTACGTTTCGCCAGAAGCTCTTCGATCTCACCGGCGGCTGGACGGTTCCCCAGATCGTGATCGATGGCAAGCCGATCGGCGGGTACGCCGAGCTCTGGCGACTCGAGCGCGACGGACTGCTCGACGACGGGGTCGCGGCCTAAGCCGCGTCGAGTCGCTGGCAGGTGGGGCAGTACCACGTGCCGCGACCGGCGGTCCTGATCTTGTCGATCGGCGTTCCGCAACGCGGACACGGTTCTCCTTCGCGGCCGTAGACGCGAAAGCGATCCTGCATACGGCCACGTCCTCCGTCAGGGGTCGAGTAGTCGCGGAGACTCGCGCCCTGGCGTGCGACCCCCGCCTTGAGCGCAGCCTTCACGGCACGGGTCAGTCGTGCGATCTCGTCGTCGTCCAGCGTGCCCGCGAGTCTCCGCGGATGGATCTCCGCGTGCCACAGCGCCTCGTCGACGTAGATGTTGCCGAGGCCCGCCACGGTGCGCTGGTCGAGCAGGGCGGCCTTGATCGGCGCGCGGCGCCCTGACAGGTGCTCCGCGAGGCGGCGCGCGTTGAACGTGCGGCCGAGCGGTTCCACGCCGAGCCGTTTGTCGAGGTAGGGCTCGAGCTCTCCCGGCTCGAGCAGCTGCCAGGTGCCGAAGCGGCGCACGTCGCGGTAGGAGACACTGGATCCGTCGTCGAGCGTGACGACGGCGCGTCGGTGTGCGTCGTCTGCCAGCAATCCATTCGCCGCGGTCCGTAGGCTCCCGGTCATCCGGAGGTGGATCAGGAGAACCCGGCCGGACTCGAACCGGACGATCAGATACTTCCCTCGGCGCTCGAGCGCCGACACTCGCTCCCCCTCGAGTTCAACGGCCACCTCGATCGGCTCGAACGGACGCACGAGCCGCGGGTCGCTGATCTCGACTTGCGCGAACGTGCGGCCGACCAGGTGCGGCTCCAGTTCTAGCCGGATCGTCTCGACTTCCGGGAGCTCGGGCATCAGTCGATTGTCTCGAGGACGATCGGCCTCGGCGGAGGCGCGTCACCGCCGAGCTCGTACGCAGCGAGCACCTCGGCCTCAGCGCGCTTCGCCGATGCGTCGTCGCGTGCGTGCACCTCGGCGAGCACGTCGCCGGCAGCGACCGCGTCTCCACGCTTCTTCAGGCAGAGGATGCCGACCGCGTGGTCGATCGTGTCGTCCTTCGTCTGCCGTCCCGCGCCGAGGCGAAGCGCGGCCATACCGATGTCGACGGCCCCGATCGAGCGGACAAACCCGTCCGCACTCGCGCGAACCTCCGTGACAACGGGCGCGCTCGGAAGCGCGGCCTCCGCCGGGTCCCCACCCTGCGCTGCGATCCAGCGCTCGTACGTCGCGAGTGCCGAGCCGTCCTCGACAGCGCCTACGGCACGTGCTCGGCCTTCCACGCTGTCGATACCCAGGTCGGAGAGCGCCAGCAGATGAGCGCTCGCATCGAGCACCAGCTCCGTGAAGTCGGAGGGGCCCTTGCCGCGCAGCGTCGCGATCGTCTCACGGATCTCGAGCGCGTTCCCGACCGCGTGGCCGAGCGGCTGGTCCATGTCGGTAAGCACACAGACGACTTCGCGACCCGCATGCTTCCCCAGCTCGAGCATCATCTGCGCGAGCTCGCGCGCGTCGTCGATGGTCTTCATGAACGCCCCGTCGCCGACCTTGACGTCGAGCACGATCGCGTCGGCGCCGGCCGCGATCTTCTTCGACATGATGCTCGCGGCGATCAGCGACACGTTGTCGACGGTCGCGGTCACGTCGCGGAGCCCGTAGAGCAGCTTGTCAGCCGGAACGAGGTCCGCGGTCTGCCCGATGATCGCAAGCCCGACCTCCCGCACCTGCTCGAGGAACTCTTCCTTCGAAAGCTCGACCCGGAAACCGGGGATCGACTCGAGCTTGTCGAGCGTGCCGCCGGTGTGGCCGAGACCGCGGCCGCTCA
Organism: Gaiellaceae bacterium; assembly: GCA_035573355.1. Lineage (GTDB taxonomy): Bacteria > Actinomycetota > Thermoleophilia > Gaiellales > Gaiellaceae > 3-1-20CM-4-69-9. The sequence goes on from DATMZV010000084.1 coordinate 3,572, forward strand.
TCTTCCCGAATGGAACGCCGCAAGCAGCGACGATCGGGCCGACCGCGAGCGACGTCTTGTCCCCCACGCCGCCCGTCGAATGCTTGTCGACGACCTTGCGTCCGAGCGCCGAGCCTAGATCGATCGTCTCGCCGCTGCGGATCATCGCGTCCGTCAGCGCGAACGTCTCCTCGCCGTTCAGCCCCTTGAAGAAAACCGCCATGCAGAAGGCCGCCATCTGGTAATCGGGCACGTCGCCCCTGGCATACGCGAGCACGAGCTCGGAGAGCTCGTTTCGGCCGAGCTCCTCGCCGTCTCGCTTTCGCCGGATCAGCTCCGCAGCATGGACCACGCGCGGGCGGTCAGCGCTCGACGATCGGCTGGCCGGGAATACCGCGTGAGGGCGACTTGCCGCCGAGCCAGCGATTCACCGTCGCGCCGACGTCCGCGAATTCGCCCTCGTGAATCCGGCCGGCCGCATTCTTGCCTTCGACGTAGGCGAGCAGCATCGCGTGCTCGCGCGAATGGTCGGTCGACGGCGTGGTCGGATCGCACCCGTGGTCGGAAGTCACGATCAGCAGGTCTTGCGGGCGCAACGCATCGAGCAGATCGGGTAGCCGGCGGTCGAAGTCCTGCAGGCAGCGGTGGAAGTTCTCGGGGTCGTTGCGATGCCCCCAAAGCATGTCCGTCTCGACGAGGTTCGTGAAGATCAGTCCGTCGTCCACCTCGCGCAGCAGCTTCTCGGTCTGCGTGATCCCGTCGACGTTCGACTTGGTCGGATGCGACTCGTCGATGTCCTGCCCCGCGAAGATGTCGCCGATCTTCCCGACGCCGTGAACCTTCATGCCGTTTTCGCGCAGGAGTGTCAGGTAGTTCGGACGTCTGGGCTCGAGCGAGAAGTCGTGACGGTTCGGCGTGCGCTCGTAGTTGCCCGGGTCGCCGATGAACGGCCTGGCGATGACGCGCCCGACGGCGTGCTTGCCGGTGAGGATCTCGCGCGCCGAGCGAGAGGCTTCATACAGCTCCTCGAGCGGAATCGTCTCCTCGTGCGCGGCGATCTGGAAGACTGAGTCGGCCGACGTGTAGACGATCCACTTGCCCGTCCGCTGGTGCTCTTCGCCCAGCTCCTGGATGATCTCCGTGCCGGACGCAGCCTTGTTGCCGAGCACGCCGCGGCCGGTCTTGTGCATGAACGGGTCGATCACGTCGTGCGGAAAGCCGTGCGGATACGTGGGCATCGGCTGCGGGGTCACGACCCCCATTAGCTCCCAATGGCCGGTCGTCGTGTCCTTCCCCTTGGAGCGCTCGATCAGCCTGCCGGCGACCGCCGGGGCACCGGCCTGCGGCGGGCAGCCCTCGAGCGGCTCGACGTTGCCAAGCCCGAGCGCCTCGAGGTTCGGGAGATCGAGGCCGCGAACGGCGCGGGCGACGTTTCCGAGCGTGTCGGAGCCCTCGTCGCCGTACTCCGCGGCATCGGGAAGCGCGCCCGCTCCCACGGCATCGAGCACGATTATGCAAGCCCTCGGCATGTGGCTATTCTAGGTCGGACATGTGGGACGTCCTCGGATTGCTGGGAATGTTCGTCTTCTGCGCCTTCGTGATCTCGCTCGCGGCAGCAGTCACGTGGGTCGTGGTCAGATTCTCACCCGCGAAGAAGCCGAGCTAGGCAACTAGACCGCAGAGAGCGGGAGCACGTCCTCGAGCGGCTGGTACTCGAGCCCGTGTGCGTCTGCGACTGCTTCGTAGGTCACCTTCCCGTCAACGACGTTCACGCCGCGGGACAAGGCGGGATCACGGGCGACCGCTTCCGCGATCCCGTGATCGGCGATCGCTTCCACGTATGGAAGGGTCGCATTCGTCAACGCCTTCGTCGACGTGATCGGGACGGCGCCCGGCATGTTCGCGACGCAGTAGTGCGTCACTCCCGCCACCGTGTACACGGGCTCGCTGTGCGTCGTCGGGTGTGACGTCTCCGCGCAGCCGCCCTGGTCGATCGCGACGTCTGCGAGTACCGCGCCCTCCTTCATGCCCTCCACCATCTCCCGCGTGATCAGCTTAGGGGCGACCGCGCCCGGGATCAGGACGGCTCCGATCACGACGTCGGCTTCCCGAAGCGACTCCTCGATCTGGAGGGTCGACGACATCACGAGGCTGACGCGTCCCGACAGCACCTCTTCGAGATGTCGCATCCGGTCGATCGAGCGCTCGAGGATCGTGACGCTCGCACCGAGCCCGATCGCGATCACCGCAGCGTTGTAGCCGACCATGCCGCCGCCGATCACGACGACGCGGCCGGGTGCGACGCCCGGAACGCCGCCGAGCAGTAGACCCCTGCCGCCGAGCGGCTTCTCGAGGAAGTAGGCACCGGCTTGCGCCGCCAGCCGGCCGGCGATCTCGCTCATCGGCGCGAGCAGCGGGAGTGCGCCCGAGTCGGTCTCGACCGTTTCGTATGCGACTGCGGTGATGCCGCTGTCGATCAGCGCGCGCGTGAGCGGCTCGTCCGCCGCAATGTGCAGGTAGGTGAAGAGAACGAGCCCTTCGCGCAGGCGACCGTACTCCGGCTCGATCGGCTCCTTGACCTTGAGCAGCAGTTCGGCGTCAGCCCACACGTCCTCGACCGAGGCAATCCGCGCTCCGGCCGCCTCGTAGGCCGCGTCGGTGAAGGAGCTGCCTTCCCCCGCCCCGGTCTCGACGATGACGTCGTGCCCGCGCTGGCCTAGCTCGCGCGCGCCGGCAGGCGTCAGCGCGACGCGGTACTCGTCGGACTTGATCTCCTTGGCGACGCCGATCTTCAAGGGGCGTCACCCTACCTTGTGGAGGTAGAGCAGAAGCCCAGCGATCGTCTTTGCGTCTTCGATGGCCGCGACGTTCGTCGCGATGTCGCTCGTCGGCCAGCGCACTACTTCGAGCTCCTCGTCGCTCTCCGGGCTTGCCTCGCCGCGTTCGAGCTCCTCCGCGAAGAAGAGGTGCATGCGCTCGCGGCAGAAGCCGGGCGTCGTGTAGAAGGTCGCGGCCCCGCGCCAGCTGCCACCGGTCAGACCCGTCTCTTCTGCGAGCTCGCGGCGCGCGCAGTCGAGCGGCGCCTCCCCCGCCTCGAGCGTGCCCGCGGGAAGCTCGAGCAACTCCACCCGCACCGCTTCGCGCCGCTGACGCACGAGCGTCAGCATCCCCTCGCTGTCGACGGCGACGATCGCGACGGCGCCCGGATGACCGACGATCTCACGTTCGTGATCGCCCCAGCGCTCGACGACGACATCGATCAGCTTCCCGTCGTAGACGGTCTTCGAGCCATCCGGTTTCATGCGGCAAGACGTTCTACTAGCTGCCGCTGCTCGATGTCGAACCACGGGGGTGAGCCTGCGGCCGCGTTGGCACGAGCGTGATCCGGATTGCGAGTCGCAGGAATCACCAGGTCGACTCGCTCGTCCGAGAGCGCCCATTTGAGGAGCGCCTCGGCCCACGAGCTGACGCCGAGTTGCGTGAGGGCCTCTTGCGGCACCGAGTGTCGGACGAGCTCCCCCTCTCCGAGCGGACGCATGACGATCACTGCGATTCCGAGCTCCGCCGCGAGCGGGAGGATCTCTCGCTCACAGTCGCGTTCGCGGGGGTTGAGCGGCACCTGCACCGTGTCGAAGCGGCCCGAGTTCAGCGCTCGTCCCAGCTCTCCGAACGCGGAGGGCGAATAGTGCGTCACGCCCAGCCGGTCGATTCGCCCGGCCTCGCGCTCCTGCTCCAGCCAGTCGGCATGTTCCTGCCAAGACACGAGGTTGTGAACTTGCTCGATCTCCACGCGGCCGAAC
>DATMZV010000085.1:0-4260 GCA_035573355.1 Gaiellaceae bacterium
TCCAGCTTCTCGACCAGCTGGTCCGACTCGCCCTTGACGACGCGTGGATCGGTTGCCCCCTGGATCACGAGGAGCGGCGCCTGCACGTTGTCGACGTAGGTGATCGGCGAGCGCTCCATCAGGAAGTCCGCCTCCGTCTCGGGGTCACCGACGAAGCGCGCGATGAACCGCTTCCACGTCGGCGGCACGGCCTTCGCGAACGTGACGAGGTTCGAAGGGCCGAAGATGTCGACCGCAGCCGCCCAGTACTGCGGCAGGCGCGTGACGCACGTCAACACGGCGAAGCCGCCGTACGAGCCGCCGTAGACACCGATCTTGTCGGGCTCCACCCAGTCCTGTTCGCGCAGCCACTTGGCGGCGTGCTCCCAGTCCTGCATGTCGCCGCCACCCCAGTCGCGCTGCACGAGCCGCTGGTACGACTTGCCATAGCCTGTCGAGCCGCGGATGTTCGTCGCGAGGACGGCGATGCCGCGCGACAGGAGGTACTGATACAGCGGCTGGTAGACCGGCCGCTCCTGCGCCTCCGGGCCGCCGTGGATCGAAACGACGACTGGAACCTTGCCGTCGACGTCGGGCCGGTAGAGCCAGGCCGGAATCTCGCGGCCGTCGAAGGTCGGATAGCTCACGAGCTCGACGTCGACGAGATCCTCCTCTTTGAGCCCGCCGATCCGGCTGTCGGTGACCGGATGTGCACGTCCGGTCGCGGTCTCGACGACCCAGGCTTCGGGCGGTCGGCGCGGGCTCGAGACGATCAAACCCGCGTGCGAGCCGTCCGGCGACAATGCCAACGGCGGTTCGGCGCCGGTCAGGTGCGGACGCGCGCCGCCGGGCAGTTCCGGTTCCGGGAGGTCCTCACCAGTGTCGAGATCGCGCAGCCGCAGCCTGTCGTAGCCCTTGTCGTTGACGATCCAGGCGAGCACCCTGCCGTTGTCGGAGATCGTGACGTCGTCGACGTCCTGCGTCGGCTCCTCGACCCACTCGTAGCGATCCGACGCGAGGTCGTAGAGCGCGAGACCGCGGAACTCGCTGCCTGCATCGGCGACCATGTAAAAGCCCGAACCGTCCCGGGTCCACGGACCCGGGGCGAAGATGCCCTCCTCGTCGTGCGGCGTCAGCTCACGCGAGCCGCCTCCCTCCACGTCGACGAGGTGGATGGACGTATCGCTGTTGTTCCGGGCCTCGATCGCGAGCAGCTTCGTGCCGTCCGGCGACCATGGGCCCGGGAAAGAGAACATTTCCTCGCCGAACACGGGCCGCGACTCGCCGGATGCGGCGTCGCGGACCCAGCACTCCATGTCGGAGGGCTTGCGCGCATTCGCGGCGTACGCGAACTTCGTTCCGTCCGGCGCCCAGGCACCGCCGTTCACGTAGTGCTGGACCTGCGGCTCGTCTGTCAACTTCTCAGGCCAGCCTCGCTCCGAATCGAGCAGATAGAGCTGGTGAAACTCGTCGCCGTCGTGATCGGCGCAGATCAGGACGCTGCCGTCGCGCGGCGAGACTGCGGCGCCGCGGACGGTCTCGTCCGTGAACGCCGTCAGCTGATCGGGCCAGCCTCCCTCGATGGGGACCCGCCAGAGATTGAACTGACCGGAGAGGTTGCTGGCGAACAGCAGCTGCGAGCCGTCTGCCGAGAAGGCCAGGGCCGAGGAGAAGCGGCGGACGGCGAAAAACTGCTCCAGGAGCGGCAGCTTTCGCGTTTTCGTGACGGCCACGGCCCGGAGATTACAGTTCTCAAGCGTGGAGCGGTCTTTGCCCTGGGCCTGGTATGCCGACGCCGATGTCCTGCGCCGCGAGGGCGAGCGGATTTTCGCCCGCTCCTGGCAGTACGCGGGTCACCTGGGACAGATCGGAGAAACCGGAGGCTTCTTCGCTGCGACGGCCGGCCAGATCCCCGTAGTTGTTACACGCGCGAGGGACGGCGAGCTGCGGGCGTTCCTCAACGTCTGCCGGCACCGCGGACACGTCGTCGCCAGCGGCTCGGGCGAGCGGGAGACGCTCCAGTGTCCCTACCACGCATGGACGTACGGCCTAGACGGACGGCTGCGGGCTGCGCCACGCTCGGATCGCGAGCCAGGATTCGACACCGACGAGCTCGGGCTGAAGCAGATCCAGGTCGACACGTGGGGCCCGCTCGTCTTCGTCAACCCGGATCCGGAGGCTCTGCCCCTCGCGGCTGCGCTCGGCGATGTGCCGGCGGAGCTGGCGGAGATCCTCGACGTGAACGCCCTGGAATTCCGTTTCCGCACCGAGTTCGAGCTCGACGCGAACTGGAAGATCTCCTGCGAGAACTTCCTCGAGTGCTACCACTGCGCGGTTGCCCATCCGGGCTTCAGCGCAGCGGTGGACGTCTCCCCTGACGCCTATCGCCTGTCTGCGGAGGGGCTCGTGTCGAGCCAGGTCGGGCCGCTGCGCCAGAACGGCAACTCGTTCCTCGCAGACGGCGAGGTCCCTCGGAGCCAGTTCCACTTTCTCTGGCCCAACTTCGGGCTCAACGTGTTCCCGGGCCATCCGAATCTTTCCTGCGGGCCGATGCTCCCGCTCGGCCCCGAGCGGACCGGCCGGTTCCTCGACTACTTCTTCGCTCCCGAGGTCGACCAGGACTGGATCGACGAGCTGGTCGCCTTCGATAACCAGGTCGGGACCGAGGACCGGGCACTCGTGGAGGGCGTTCAGCGCGGGGTCCGCTCGGGAATCCTGACCGAGGGACGGATCCTCTCCGAGAGCGAGCAGCTCGTCGCCCACTTCCAGCGCCTTTGCGCAGAAGCTCTCGCCGGTTAGCATCGGCCGGACATGGCGACCGTCACCTTCGACCACGTCACCAAGGCTTACGGCGACGGCACAGTCGCGGTCGACGACCTCGACCTCCTGATCAAGGACGGCGAGTTCCTCGTGCTCGTAGGCCCGTCCGGGTGCGGGAAGACCACCGCGCTGCGCTGTCTCGCCGGGCTCGAGGAGATCACGGGGGGTCAGATCAAGATCGATGCGCGCGTGGTCAACCGTGTTCCGTCGAAGGACCGGAACATCGCGATGGTGTTCCAGTCCTACGCGCTCTACCCGCACATGACGGTGTTCGACAACCTCGCGTTCGGGCTGAAGCTTCTGAAGACACCGAAGCAGGAGATCAAGCGGCGCGTCGAGGAGGCCGCGAAGATCCTCAACCTCGAGAGCCTGCTGGATCGCAAGCCGCGCGCACTCTCCGGAGGTCAGCGTCAGCGCGTCGCGCTCGGCCGCGCGATCGTCCGCGAGCCTGCGGCGTTCCTGATGGACGAACCGCTATCGAACCTCGACGCGAAGCTGCGCGTCCAGACGCGCGCGGAGATCCTGCGACTGCAGCGGCGCTTGGAAACCACGACGATCTACGTCACGCACGACCAGGTCGAGGCGATGACGATGGGCGACCGGATCGCCGTCATGAACCACGGCGTGCTGCAGCAGATCGGCTCGCCGCCCGAGCTCTACGACAACCCGGTGAATGTTTTCGTTGCAGCGTTCATCGGTTCACCTGCGATGAACTTCGCGACCGCCAAGGCCGGCGAAGGGCACTTGACGCTCGGCGGGACGACGCTCCATCTCACGGGCCGAGCCGCGAAGGCGGCGGAACAGAATCGCGGCCGTGACCTGATGATCGGCTTCCGGCCGGAGGATCTCGAGCTGAACGGAGATCCGGGCTCGGGCGCGGTTCAGATTCCGGCGCAGATCGACGTCGTCGAGTACCTCGGCCACGAGGAGCTCATCCATGCTCAGTCCGAGGGGCACGAGATCACGGCGCTCGTGACGTCCGACAAGAAAGTCCAGGCCGGCGAGGAGGTCCGCTTCGCAATTGCGGTGGACAAGCTGCACGTCTTCGATCCGGAGACCGAGCTGAGCCTAACCGCCCCGAGGTAACGACGTCCTAGCCGTTGGAGATAGCATCGGGGCAGACAGTGGGGTCTACAAGTGGAGGAGGAGGATTCGAGTGATGCGACGGAAATCGCTGATTGCGTCGGCCGTCGCACTTGCCGTTATCGCCGCCGGATTGACGGCGACAGCGATCAGTGCAAAACCGACGAAACGTAGTGCCAATTCCATCGAGGTACTCTCGCTCTGGGGCGGAAGCGAGAAGGATGCATTTTTGAAGGTCACTGACGCCTTTACGAAGGCGACGGGCATCAAGGTCAACTACACCTCGGCTCGTGACTTTATCCCGGAGATCCGGACGCGGCTCGCAGCAGGTAATCCGCCGGAAATCGGGATCCTGCCGAGGCCGGGCTATATCACGAC
>DATMZV010000086.1:0-11835 GCA_035573355.1 Gaiellaceae bacterium
CGATACGTCTCCGTTCTTCCACGGTCCGATGCTGGCCACGCTCGACCGGACGGACGAGCTCATGCTGCTCTGCTCGCTCGACGTGCCCACCCTGAAGAACCTGCGCCTCGCGCTGCAGACGCTCGATCTGCTGTCGTTCCCGAAGCAGCGCGTCGGCATCGTCCTCAACCGCTCCAACTCCAAGGTCGGCATGAAGCCGAACGAGGTCGAAGGCGCGTTGGGGATGAAGGTCCGCTTCGAGGTGCCGTCGGACCGGGCGGTCCCGCTTGCCGTGAATCGCGGCAATCCCGTCGTCCTCGCCGAGGAGAACGCGGACGTCTCCAAGGCCATCAAGTCGATGGCGAAGGAGCTGTTCCTCGCACCGAAGGAAGAGGGCAAGAAGCGGCGCCTCCTGCCGGCACTGGCGAGGTCGTAAACCATGGGCCTCCACGATCGTCTCAAGACCTCGAACGGGGTCGGTGGCCTTGCGACCGCCGAGCTGCTGACGAACGGCTCGACACAGGAGCTGTCAGGGCCGACCGTCGTGCAGGACCCGTACGCCGAGCTCAAGACCCGGATCCACCATGCGTGCATCGCCACGCTGGGCGCCGAGCTCTTCAAGCGGGAGGGTACCGGTGACCTGAACGAGCGGGTGACTCGTGCCGTGACGGAGCAGCTCGTCCTCGACCGGACGCCGCTGACCCGCGACGAGCGGCGTCAGATCATCCGTGAGATCACCGACGACATTCTCGGCTACGGCCCGCTGGAGCCCTTCCTCCGGGACGATTCCGTGACAGAAGTGATGGTGAACGCATTCGACAGGATCTACGTCGAGCGGCTCGGCAAGATCGAGCGCACCAACGCCGCGTTTGCGGACAACTCCCATCTGCTGCGCATCATCGACAAGATCGTCTCGCAGATCGGCAGGCGGGTCGACGAGTCGTCTCCGATGGTCGACGCCCGTCTCCCCGACGGCTCCCGCGTCAACGCCATCATCCCGCCGCTCGCCCTCAGAGGGCCGACCTTGACGATCAGGAAGTTCTCGCGTGACCCGTACACGATGAACGACCTGATTTCGTTCGGATCGCTGTCCCCGAAGGCGGCCCAGTTCCTCGCCGCCTGCGTCAAGGGCAAGCTGAACATCCTCATCTCCGGTGGTACCGGTACCGGTAAGACGACGACCCTGAACGCGATGTCTGCGTTCATTCCGGGTGACGAGCGAATCCTCACGATCGAGGACGCGGCAGAGCTCCAGCTTCAGCAGGACCACGTGATCACGCTCGAGTCGCGCCCGCCGAACATCGAGGGCCAGGGCGAGATCCGGATTCGCGAGCTCGTCCGCAACGCACTGCGAATGCGCCCTGACCGGATCATCGTCGGTGAGGTCCGCGGCCCGGAGACCCTGGACATGCTCCAGGCGATGAACACAGGCCATGAAGGCTCGCTGACCACGATCCACGCGAACTCGCCACGTGACGCGCTCTCCCGTCTCGAGACGCTCGTCCTCACGGCCGGCGTGGAGCTACCGCTGCGGGCGATCCGCGAGCAGGTGTCGAGTGCATTCGATCTGCTCGTACAGATCACCCGTCTCGTCGACGGCTCGCGGCGCATCTCGCACGTCACCGAGGTCCTGCGCATGGAGTCCGATGTCATCACCCTCCAGGACATCTTCATCGCCAAGCCGCCGGACGAGCAGACTCAGTCCGCGAGTGCCGGGGCAGTTCGTCTTCTGTCGCCCCTGACGTGCTCGGGCCTCAAGCCGAACTTCCTCGACAAGCTGGCCGCGAACGGTGTCGTCCTGCAGCCGAGCTTCTTCACGACGGACGATGCGACCGCTCCCACAATGGGACAGGGCCACCAGGCCTCGAAGTTCAAGGGCGCCTTTCAGTGAGACGGGGCCGGGTACTCCTGACGGGAATCGCACTCGTTGCCCTCGTGCTGCCGGCGGCCACCGGGGCCGCGGTCCAGCTCCGGGGCGTCGACACGAGCGCGTATCCAACGATCCATGCGACGGTCGTGTCCGCGGCCGGCGCAAAGGTCGTGCCTGCGGTCTCGGAAAACGGCTCTCCCGTTGCAGGGCTGCAGCTGCAGAACCTGGGCCGTGCGAAGGCGATCGTGCTCGCGGTGGACCGGTCGCAGTCGATGCGCGGAGCTCCGCTCGCCAATGCCGGTGAGGCGGCCCGATCGTTCGTTGCTGCGAAGCAGGGCGCGGACGAAGTCTCCGTCGTTGCGTTCGGTTCCCGGGCGGTAGCGCTCTCTCCGTTTTCCACGGCTGCGCAGGACGGCGACGGTGCGCTGGCACGCCTCAAGGTCGACTCGACTCGCGGCACCGCGCTGTACGACAGTGTCGCGCTCGCTGCGCAGCTCGCAAGCGCGAATCCTCTTCCTGGCCGCGTGATCATTCTGCTGAGCGACGGAGCCGACAACGCGAGCAAGCTCACGTTGACGCAGGCGATCGCAGCAGCGCACGCCGCCAACGCGGCGGTGTACACGATCGGCATCGAGGGCGAGGGCTTCACCTCCGCGCCGCTCGAGCAGCTGGCCAGCGCAACAGGAGGCCAGTATTACGGTGCTTCCTCGACGAAAGCGCTGAAGGCGGTGTACGGGACGATCGGTGAGGTGCTCAAGCGAACCTGGCGCGTGCAGTACGTCACCGCCGCCCGCCCAGGAGACCTCATCCGTCTGACAGCCGCCGTCGTCGGTGAGGGGTCCGCGCTCCAGCGCGTGTCCATTCCCCACACCTCGGGCAGCGGGGCGCCCCCGGCGCCTTCGAAGCTGTTTCCCAAGGGCGCCTACGGCCCGAGCGGCCCGCTGGGTCTCGCCGGCTTGGTTGCCGGGCTCGTGTTGCTTGCCAGCCTCTTCTTCCTCAAGGGAGCGCGTGGCTCTTGGGTCCGCAGCCGGATCGCAGCTCACACCGGCGAGGCGCACGGCAACACGAAGCAACAGCGAAAGAAGCGCCGGTCGGAGATGTTCACGTCGGTCTTCAGTGCTACCGAACGTCTACTCGGAAACCTGAAGCAGTGGCGGTGGATCGGCCGGATGCTCGAGCGTGCCGACATCCCGATCAGGACGGTGGAGTTCTTCTGGATCGCCTTCGGCTCGGCGGTCGCGTTCGGGATGCTCGCGACCCTGTTCGGACTGTCACCGCTTATCACCATCCTCGGCATGGTCGTCGTCGGCTCGCTGCCGTTCGGGTGGGTCTGGCTGAAGATGCGCAGGCGCCTTCAGGCGTTCGAGGATCAGCTGCCGGATCTGCTGATCACGATCGCCGCTTCCCTGAAGGCAGGCCACTCGTTCAAGCAGGGCCTGCAGGCAGTGGTGGACGAAGGACATCCGCCGGCGAACAAGGAGATCAAGCGCGTGCTGACCGAGGCGTCGCTCGGCCGATCGATGGACGACGCGCTCGCCGACATGTCGGAGCGCCTGGGCTCGAAGAACTTCGAGTTCGCGATCACCGCAGTGACGATCCAGCGTCAGGTCGGCGGCTCGCTGGCGACGCTGTTCGACATGGTCGCCGACACGGTCCGGCAGCGGCAGCAGTTCGCGCGCAAGGTTCGTGCGCTCACCGCGATGGGACGCATGTCCGCCTACACGCTGATTGCCATCCCGTTCCTGCTGGCGGGGGGAATCACGGTGATCAATGGCGACTTCATGCATCCCCTGTACCACACGCACGTCGGCCAGATGCTGATGCTCCTCGGCCTCGGAATGATGGCCGTCGGTTCCCTCATTCTCAAAAAAATCGTCTCCTTCAGAGGTTGATGCCATGCTTTTGATCATCGCCATCGCAGCCGTGGGTGCCGCCGCCTTCTTCTTCGCGGAGCTGGCCAGCTCACCGATGCGCACACGCAGGAACCTGGTGCACCGCGCCGCCAACTACGGGCTCATTCGCACCGCCACAGGCAAAGAGATGCCGAAGTTCCGCGAGCGGGCTCTCGAGCCTTTCATCGCCAAGGCCGCGGGCCTGATGCTGCGCGTCAATCCACGCACCAGCGTCGAGTCCGTCTCCGCGCGTCTCATGGCGGCGGGCATGCGCAAGACCTCGCCGATGACGATCATCGCCGCCAAGGGCATCATGGGCGGAGGAGGCTTCGTATTCGGAATCCTCGTGGGCGGCGCGGCCGCGCCGAAGCAGGCGGTTCTATGGGGTCTCGGCATGGGGTTCCTCGGGTTTGTCGCTCCCAGCGTCTATCTGAACGGCAAGGTTCAGCGTCGCCAGACCGCGGTCGCACAGGATCTGCCGGACGCCCTGGACCTGCTCTCGGTGAGCGTCGAGGCCGGGCTTGGTTTCGACGGGGCCGTGCAGAAGTTGACCGAGCACATGGACGGACCGCTCATCGAGGAGTTCGAGCTCGCCCTCGGCGAGATGCGCATCGGCGAAGGACGCCAGGAAGCGCTCAAGAAGATGGCCGAGCGCAGCGCATCCGCTGAGATGTCGAGCTTCGTGCGCGCGATCATCCAGGCCGACCAGCTCGGTATCTCCCTCGGCCGAATCCTTCGCATCCAGGCGGGCGACTCGCGCTTGAAGCGTCAGATGCTCGCCGAGGAGAAGGCGATGAAGGCGCCGATCAAGATGCTCTTCCCGACGGTGCTCTTCATCTTCCCGGCCATGTTCATCGTGATCCTCGGGCCGGCCTTCATCAATATCGCCAAGGTCTTCACGCTCTAGGCATAGGGATGTCGGTGACTGAACACGGCATCGAGGGCGGTTTCGGCTCCGGTCTCAGAGCCAAGCTCGAGAAGAAGGATCAGCCCGAGCCACGGTCTCCCGGCGAGGCAATCGCCGCTGCGGTCGAGGTAGAGGCACCCGACGTCGAGGCGCTGCGTCTCGAGTTGAATGCCTCGCTCGCGCGCGAGCAAGAGCTCAGGGCGTCGCTCACCGAGCAGGTCGACGTCTCCGGCCGCGAGGTCCAGCAAGAGCAGGTGCTGGCGGAGCAGTCCGCCGCACTCGATCGGCGCGCGGCTGCACTCGCGGCTACGGAGGCGGAGCTCGAGGAGCGCGAGCGGAAGATGACCCAGCGGCTCGTCGAGCTCGACGGTCTGCTCGAGCTGAAGGAGACGCTCGGGAAGACTGAAGCGTCGCTCGCAAAGCGTGAGCGGACGGTCGAGTTGAAGGTCCACGAGCTGAAGAACGCCGACGCGGAACGTGCAGCCGCGGCAAAGGACCTCAAGGAAAAGGTCGAGGACCTCGCACAGAAGGAGAAGGAGCTCGCCAGGTCCGAGGCGCGTGTCTCCAGCGGCCTCCGTGAGACCGAGGCACGCCACGAGAAGTTGATGCGCTCTCTGACCGAGAGCGAGGAGAAAGCCCGCGCCAAGGAGGAACAGGTCCGATCACTCGAGAAGGCGCTCGCCGAACGCGAAACGACGCTCGCCAAGGCTGAGCGCGAGGCGACTCAGGCTCGGGTTCAGATCGAAGCGCGTGAGAAGGTGCTCGACAAGCGTGAGGCCGAGCTCGCCGCCAACAGCAGCGGCAATCAGGAAGAACTCGTCGCGCGTGCGCGCGAGCTCGATCAGCGCGAGCTGGAGCTCTCGGCCCGGGCAAGCGACCTCACCGCGCGACTCGAGCAGCTCGAGGGCGATCTTCGCGAACGGGATTCGGTCGCGAGGGATGCTCTGGCGCAGGTCGCGAACATCGAACGGCGTGAGGCTGAGCTGATGGCCCGCGAAGCCGAGTTCCACCGCCAGGAGGCAGCGCTACGCCGCGCTGCGGAAGAAGCGCACAAGCCTGAGGTCGACGAGCTCGCCGAGCGCCGCCTGAAGCAGCGTGACGAAGAGCTCACCGCCAGGGAGGCCGGGCTGAACAAGGCCGAGCAGGCAATCCTCGCCTCGCGGAGCCGCTACGAGGGCAAGGAGAAGGGACTCGACGAGCGGGAGAAGGTTCTCGCTGCCCGCGCGAAGGAGCTGGAGGAGCGCGATGCCGCTCTGAACCTCCGGGAGGCACAGCTCGAGGCCGAGTTCGAGGTCCGCGAACAGCGGCTCGAGCAGCGCGAGAAGGCCGGCGCAGAGCTCGAGGCGACTCTCTCGACCCGTGAGAGCGACCTCTCCATGTACGTCGCACAGCTCCAGGAGAACTTCGACCGCCGCGAATCCGAGTGGTGGACGAAGCAGCTCGGGAACAATGCCGGCCAATCCCCGGCCGCCTGACGACGTAGCAACCCGTCAGAATCTGCGGTATGGCCCAGGCGCTGACCGACAGTGAGCTCGTTGCGCGTTGCCGTGCCGGCGACCAGCAGGCGTGGGCAGAGCTCGTGGACAGGTTCTCCCGTTATGTCTACGCGATTTCCGTCCAGGCCTTCCGGCTTTCTGACGCCGATGCGGAGGACGTCTTCCAAGAAGTGTTCGCGCGCGCGTACCAGCATCTCGACGGTCTCCGCGACGATGCCGCGGTCCGTCCCTGGCTCGCCCAGCTGACCCGCCGTCTCTGCATCGATCGCTTGCGCGCCTCGGCCCGCGAGCGGCCCACGGCCGACGAAGAACTGGAGCTCGCAGGGAGCGAGGAGACCCTGACGCTGCTCGAACAGGCGCTCACGGTCCACGAGGCGCTTGCCGAGGTCCCGGAGCACTGCCGGGAGATCCTCGACAGGTTCTTCGCCCGGGACGAGAGCTACAAGACGATCGCGGACGCCCTCGACCTGCCCTCCGGGACGATCGCCAGCCGGATCTCCAGGTGCCTGGCGCGCCTTCGCGAGCTCCTCGAGGGAAGAAACGACGCCGGTCCCGCGTCTGGTTCACGATGACCGCTTTCGACGAAGAGCGACTCGCACGCCTGATCCGGGCCTTGCCGCCTGCGCCCGAGGCGTGGGTGCGCGCGGCGCAAGAGCTGCCGCTGGCGAAGGCCGGGCTCGACGAGATCGTCGCCCGAGCCGAGGCCGACGCCGAGTTCCGCGCCCGTCTCGTCGCCGATCTCGAGGCTGCGCTCGAGGCCGAGGGCTATGAGCGTGACCCGGCGGTCGTCGAAGAGCTGCGGGTTCGCCTCAAGTCCAAGTAGCACTTCGATCACAATCCCCGCATGGCCTTGCTGGACAGGTCCCTGCGGGAGTTCCTCGACGACGTCGCGGCTCGAGGACGGACCCCGGGCGGCGGTTCCGCGGCAGCGCTCGTCACCGCCCTCGCCGCGGCGTTGCTGGCGAAGATCGCCAGGACCTCGACCGCGTGGCCCGAGCACAGGGGGATCGCCGCGCAGGCCGAGTCCCTGCGCGACCGCGCCGCTCCCCTCGCCCAGGCGTCCGCAGAGGAGTACGAGGCCGCCCTGCAGGCGCGCGAGGACGAGGGCGGCCTGGCCGGCGAGCGGCGGGACTTCGCGCTGGGGCGCGCGTACGCCCGCGCGGCTGAGCCGCCGCTCCAGATCGCCCGGGCCGCCGCCGACGTTGCCGAGCTGGCGGTCGTCGTGGCCAGAAACGGCGATCCCGCCTTTCACGCGGATGCCGTCATTGCCGCGCTCCTGGCGGCGGCAGCCGCGAGCTCGGCGGCCGAGCTGGTGGGCGTCAATCTGACGGCCTCGACCGGCGACGAGCGAGTCCGCGAGGCGGGAAGGCTGGCAGAAAACGCCGCCCGCGCCGCAGAAGAGGCGCGGGCGGCACGGGAGTAGATCAGGCGGTGCGAACCGCCAGCCGCCGCGTGAGGCCCCTTCCTACGCCGGCGGTCAACCGAAGTGCTCCCGCATGCACCCGAAGCGGCCGCTCAGTCTCCGTCCCCTCGCGGATGCTTGCGGCCAATCGCTGCCGGGTCGCCTCGCGAAGGAGGTCGGCGTGGCGGTCTCGGGCGATCTCTTGCGGCGATTGCGGAAACACTTCGCCAACAGGACGCGCGATGAGGGCCTTGTCTTCCCCGAGCCGCGCCTCATACCCTTGAGGGAGTGTCCGAGGAAGAACTCCCAGCCTGGAGCCTCCCCGCCGCCGCGGTCGAGCGGATCGCGCTGCCCGAGGAATGGCCCGGCGAGATCACGCGGGACTGGGCGTGGGGCGGGGCAACCGGTGCCGGCGCCCGGGTCTGCGTGCTGGACAGCGGCATCGAGGACGGGCATCCGCTGGTCGGCAAGGTTCAGCAGTCGGTCGCCATTTCGATCCAGGGCGACGAGGTGATCGTCGACGAGGAGGACAACCAGGGCGATCTCTGCGGGCACGGCACAGCGTGCGCCGGAGTGATCCGCTCGCTGGCGCCGGAGTGCGATCTCGTCAGCGTCCGCGTCCTCGGAGCCGGTTACACCGGCAGCGGCGCCGTCCTGCTCGAGGGCCTCAAATGGGCGATCGAGCAGGGCTACGACGTCATCAACATGAGCCTCTCGACGACGAAGCAGAAATTCGCGTCCCTACTGCACGAGCTCGCGGACACCGCATACTTCCAGCGGACGATGCTGGTCGCCTCCGCACACAACATGCCCGTCGAGAGCTATCCGTGGCGCTTTTCGAGCGTCATCTCCGTCGGAAGCCACGAAGGCCACGATCCCCTCGAGTACTACTACAACCCCGCGCCGCCGGTCGAGTTCTTCGCGAGGGGGGTCGATGTCGAGGTGGCCTGGAACGGAGGCGGCCGACTCGTCTGCACCGGAAACAGCTTCGCTACCCCGCACGTCGCAGGCATTGCCGCGCTCGTCCTGTCGAAGCATCCGGAGCTGACGCCGTTCCAACTGAAGAGCGTCCTCTACCTCGCGGCGAACAACGTCGGGGGAGGCAAGTGAGCGACGACCTGCGGGCGGCCGTAGCGGCCGGCGTGCTCGGCTCGGAAGAGCAGTTTCAGGCGCTCTTACAGTCGATCGTCGACGTGGCCCGGGCGATCTTCAAGGCCAAGGCGTCCTCGATCTTCCTCCTGGACGAGGAGGCCGACGAGCTCGTTTTCGAAGCGGTTGCCGGCGAAGGCTCCGACTCGCTCGTCGGCCAACGCTTTCCGTCCAGCACCGGAATCGCGGGCTTTGTTCTCATCAGCCGGCAGCCGCTCGTGATCGAGGATGTTCTCCAGGACCCGCGCTTCTCCCGGGAGACCGCCGAGAGCACCGGTTTCGTCCCCAAAGGGCTGATGGCCGTGCCGCTCCTCCACGAGGAACGTGCGCTTGGCGTGCTGGAGGTGCTCGACCGGCCGCAGGACACGAGGTTCACGCTTGCCGAGATGGACCTACTCGGGCTGTTCGCGAACCAGGCCGCGATCGCGCTCGATCTCCTGCAGCGGGCCCGGCGCGCGCAGGCCGCCCTCGCAGGCGAGGGTGACCTCGCTGTGGTCGCCCGCGTCGCCGAGACGCTCGAGCAGCAGCGAGACGAAGAGGACGGTTCGCGCGCGAGCGCGCTTCGGCTGCTCGCGGAGCTCGAAAAGCTTCTCTAGAAAGCGCGAAGCCCGGGCGTCGCCCGGGCTTCGTCAACGCAAGAGGGCAGGCCTACGCCTGCTTGCGATGTGCTTCCACGTCGTCTGAATCGTCGGTGCCCGGCTCTTCAGTGGCCTCGAGATTCCGCATGTTCGAATGCCTCTTGTGGGCCTCGACGTCCTCGTCCTTGGCCTCGTCCTGCTCGAAGCGCTCGTCGGACATTGAAATCCTCCTTCTAGAAGGGACACGGCGGAATGCCGGTTTTCACGTACTAGACGGTGCGTCCGGGAGGAATCTTCCCTCCTGCCCTTCAAATACACAACCCTGACTGCCATCCTGCGCCCGGTGCGGCGATTCCTGAGGCAGCTGGCCGGGTCGAGTCGGGCGTTTCGGGAGGTCTTTGCGAACCCCGACCTCCGCCGCATCCAGCTCGCCTGGGCCGGGTCGCTGATCGGGACCTGGGCCTACGGCATCGCCATCGTCGTCTACGCGTACGAGCAGGGCGGCGCCACGGCCGTCGGGATCGTCGGCCTCGCCCGCTGGCTCGCGGCCGCGTTCGCCTCGCCTTTCGCGGCCCTGCTCGGAGACCGTTACGACCGGCGTCTGGTCATGGTCGTCTCCGATCTCGTACGGGCGCTGCTCATCGCCGGAGCCGCCGTCGCGACCTACGCCGATGCGAGCCCCATCGTCATCTATGTGATCGCCGGTCTCGTTGGCGTTGCGGCGACCGCGTTCCGTCCGGCCCAGGCTGCGCTCGTTCCCTCGCTGGCCCGCACGCCCGAGGAGTTGACCGCGGCCAACGTCTCCGCAAGCGCGATCGAGAGCATCGGCATCTTCCTAGGTCCTGCGATCGGTGGCCTGCTGCTCGCGGTCTCCGGCCCGGGAGCCGTCTTCTTCGTGACGGCCGCGGCTCTCGTCTGGTCCGCGATCCTGGTGGCGGGTGTACGACCGGTCGGCGCAGCCGAGCGCAAAGACCTTGAGCCCGGCTCGGTCGTCGACGAGCTCCTCCTCGGTTTTCGGACGATCGCCCGCGAGCGCCGGCTGCGCCTGCTCGTCGGCCTCTTCTCCGCACAGACGTTCGTCGACGGGATGCTCAACGTGCTGATCGTCGTGATCGCACTGAAGCTGCTCGACACCGGGAGCGCCGGCGTAGGCTTCCTCAACTCCGCGGTCGGCGTCGGCGGCTTGCTGGGCGCGCTCGCCGCGGCCGCACTCGTCGGCCGAGGGCGGCTCGCCGCCGACTTCGGAGTCGGGATCTTCATCTGGGGCGTGCCGATCGCACTTGTCGCGATCTGGCCGAATCAGATCTTCGCGCTGGTCCTGCTCGGGATCGTCGGGATCGGGAACACGATCGTCGACGTCTCGGGTATGACACTCCTGCAGCGCGCCGCGCCCGACGAAGTGATCGCGCGGGTCTTCGGCGTGATGGAGAGCCTCTTCCTGCTGACCGTCGGCCTCGGCGCGCTTGCCGCGCCGCTCCTGCTCAACTGGCTCGGGACGCGCGGCGCGTTGATCGCGGCCGGAGCTCTCCTGCCGCTTCTCGTCGTGCCGGCCTGGCCGAGGCTCAACGACATGGACCGCGCGGCACGGGTTCCGCTCGAGCGGCTGGAGATCCTGCAGGCGAACCCGATCTTCTCTCCGCTTCCCGAGCCCACCCTGGAGCAGCTCGCCGAGGGGCTCGAGGAAGTCGACGCGCCGCCCGGGACGGAGGTCGTTCGGCAGGGCGAGCCGGGCGACCGCTTCTACCTCGTCAAGGACGGGGCCCTCGAGGTGTACATCGACGACAAGCTCGTGCAGACACTCGGACCGGGGGACTCGTTCGGCGAGATCGCACTCCTGCGCGACGTGCCCCGCACCGCGACCGTGCGTGGAAAGACCGCTGCCACCCTCTACGCGCTCGATCGGCGCGCCTTTCTCACCGCCGTCACCGGTTTTGGACCGAGCCTGTCCGCCGCGGAGGCGGTCATCGGGATGCGGCTCGGGCCCGCTCCGTCCGGGATCGTTCGCGCGTAGGTTTTTTCGTGCCGGAGGGTTAGTCGATCTTCGCCATGACGTGCTTGATCTGCGTGTAGTCCTCGAGCGAATACGCGGACAGGTCCTTGCCGTAGCCCGACTGCTTGAAGCCTCCGTGCGGCATCTCGCTGACCAGCGGGATGTGGTCGTTGATCCACACCGTCCCGAACTGCAGTTTCCGCGAAGCGTTGAGCGCGCGGCCGACGTCGCGTGTCCACACTGACGCGGCCAGGCCGTAGTTCACGTCGTTCGCCCAGGCGATCGCCTCGTTGTCGTCGGCGAAGCGTTGCACCGTGACGACCGGGCCGAAGACCTCCTTCTTGACGATCTCGTCGTCCTGGCCGACCTCCGTGACCACGGTCGGCTGGACGAAGAAGCCGCGGTCGCCGTTCGAGCCGCCGCCCGTCAGGACCTTTGCCCCCGACGCGCGCTCGAGGAAGCCGAACACGCGCTCCTGCTGCGACTTCGAGATCACGGGGCCCATGTCGATTTCGTCGCTCGTCGCGGGGTCGCCCACGGAGATCGACTCGACCGCGGGCACGAGCTCTTCG
>DATMZV010000087.1:0-5180 GCA_035573355.1 Gaiellaceae bacterium
GTGAAGCTGCGGGCGGTCGATCTGAGCTCTATCGTCAGGGCGGCCGTCGAGGGGATGACTGGGCCGGTTCAGGCCAAATCGATCCGGCTCGACGTCACCGTCGACGAGTCGATCGGCGCAGTAGAGGGCGATCCCACGCGCCTGCAGCAGGTGGTCTCGAATCTGCTCACCAACGCGGTCAAGTTCACGCCCCAAAAGGGCCGCGTCGCGGTGACGCTGGACGCGCATGACGGGCTCGCCCGCCTGCGGGTCAGCGACACGGGGGCGGGGATCGATCCGACCTTCCTGCCACAGGTCTTCAATCGATTTGCTCAAGGGGACACCTCCAATACACGCGTGCACGGCGGGCTGGGTCTCGGGCTGGCGATCGTGCGACACCTGGTCGAGCAGCACCACGGGACCGTGAAGGCCGAGAGCCCGGGCCTCGGAAAGGGCGCCACCTTTTCAGTAACGCTCCCGCTCGCCAAGGTTCGCCAAGAGTCGGCGGAGGATGGCGTCAGGTCAGTGGACGGGAAGAATTCGGCGAGGCTCGTGGGCGACAAGCAGATGAAGGATCTGTCGGTCCTGGTGGTCGACGACGATCTCGCGACCCGGGAGGCGGTGGCCGACATGCTCAAGGGGATGGGAGCCCAGGTGCTGATGGCCGGATCGGCCAGCGAGGCGCTGACCACCGTCAGGGAATTCCGGCCCCAGGTGCTCCTGTGCGACATCGCGATGCCGGGTGAAGACGGCTACACCTTCATTCGAAAGTTGAGGACGTTCGGTCCAGCCGAGGGCGGGGAGACGCCGGCGCTCGCGCTGACAGCGCTCACCGCGGAAGGCGATCAACAGCGGTCGCTGGCGGCAGGCTTTCAGATGCACTTGACGAAACCCGTCGACCTCAGGCGTCTGTCGGAGGCCGTGGTTCGACTGGCAGCGCCGCAGGAAGTGAGCTGACCCAGATGCACCCCGAGGATGGAAGCTCGACCGCAGCCGAAGGTGAAGGCTTCGACCTCGACGTCTCGTCGGCGACATTGTTCGCGCTCGTCTGGAACGCGCTCGCCGAAGTGCTCGGCACCGCCGCGGTCGCGGCGATCGTCCGGCGCGCCGTTCAGAACGTTGCAGCGGGCTGCCCGGAGCTCGCCGACCTCGTCGTCCGTCGCGACAAGCTCGAGTACTGTTACACGCTGCCACGGACGTGGTCCAAGACGACTCAGACGGTCGCGCGCGGGCAGGCCGGGCTCCGGGGGCTGATCGCTGAAATCGGCCGGCTCCTCGTTGAACTGACCGGGACCGTCGTCATCAATCGGCTCAAGGAGATTCCGGAGCTCCGCGAACGCGGGCTCGTCTGGCGGCCCGGGGAGACGAGATGACCGTCCCTCGCCTCGCCCTCGACCGCCTCTCGACCGGCAGCCCGGCGTTCGATCAAATCCTCGGCGGCGGGGTTCCGGCCCGTTCGCTCAACGTCATCGCCGGAGAGCCAGGCGCGGGCAAGACGATCTTCGCGCTCCAGATGCTGTTCCACCAGGCGCGGCAGGGAAAGAAGGGCCTCTACCTGACGACCCTGTCGGAACCGACGCTGAAGCTCGTCACCTATATGCAGCAGTTCTCGTTCTTCGATGAAAGCGCGATCGCGCAGAAGCAGGTGATCGTCGCGGATCTCGGCTCGGTGGTCAGGCGCGGGGACGTAGCGGAGGTACTGACCGCGATCACCGCTCGCGTCGAGGACGAGAAGCCCGACGTCGTCGTCGTCGACAGCTTCAAGGCCTTCCGGGATTTCTTGGGCGACGCCTCGGCCCTGCGGACGTTCGTGTACGACTTTGCCGTTCATGTGGCGACCTGGGGTGCGGTGAGCCTGCTCGTCGGCGAGTACACCTCGGCGGAGGTGGGGACCTTCTCGGAGTTCGCCATCGCCGACGGCATCATCCGACTCTCGAACGGCCGGCAGGAGCTGAAGGCGATCCGCGAGGTCGAGGTCCTCAAGCTCCGCGGGGCTGACTTCGTGACCGGCGGACACTTCTTCGAGATTGGCCCCGACGGGCTGGAGTTCTTCCCGCGCGTGCGAGGCCCCGAGGGGCCAATCGAAGAGAGCGAGACGTCTGGCGAACGCGCGCTGACCGGCGTGGCGGGGCTGGACGTGATGCTGGGCGGCGGGCTTCCGCGGGCCAGCGCGACGGTGGTCGAAGGGGGGACCGGCACCGGAAAGACGCTGCTGGGCCTGAAGTTCCTCCTCGAGGGGGCGCGCAACGGAGAGCCAGGGATCCACTTCGCCCTCGAGGAGACAGCGAGCCAGCTCCGGCACATTGCCTGGTGCCTCGGATGGGATCTCCGCGCGCTCGAGGAGCGCGGACTGCTCACCCTCAGCTACGCGTCTCCGGTCGAGCTGTCGACCGATCGGTTCCTCGATCGCGCGCGGCGAGAGGTGGCGCGGCTTGGCGCCCGACGGGCCGTGCTCGACAGCTTGACGAGCATGGCGTTGGGCGTCCCCTCGGAGCGTCGCTTCAAGGAGCTGGTCTACGCGGTCACCAAGCACTTCCGCGCCGCCGGCGTGACCCTCAACATGAACATGGAGGTGGTCGACCTGCTGGGCTCGGGACAGCTCTCCGGCCACGGCGTCTCGTTTGCCGCGGACAACGTCATCCAGCTCAAGTACGTGGAGGTCGCCGGCTCCCTGGAGCGGGGTATTTCGGTCCTCAAGGCAAGGGGCGTGCAACACGTTACCGACGTCCGCCGGCTCACGATCAGCGCGGACGGGATCGAGGTCGAGCCGGCGTTTGCGGGTTTGCGCGGGGTGCTGACCGGACTGCCCGTGCGAACTGAAAGGGTCGATCCATGACCGCGGCAACCAGGCTCGGTGGAGGGGAGCTACTCGCCAGGACGCTCTACGATGTCGCACAACTCCTCGAGTCGGCGGACGAGGCCGACGAGCGCGTGCGGCGCGTCCTCGAGCTGCTTCGCGCCATCGTGCCGTACGACCAGTGCGCGCTGCTGGAGGCGGGAATCGGGCGCGAGCCGCGCGCGGTCCTGGTCCCTGATGCGCTGCTCGATGGAGGAACACCGCTCCTGGGGACGTTGCTGGATCTCTTCGGGCAGCTCGTCGACGCAAACCCGCCCACGCCGGCGGCGTCGCCGCGCGCTCTGGGCGGACACCTCGCCGTTCCCCTGGTGGGGCTCGACGAGGTGATCGGCCTGCTCTTCGTGCAATCGTCGAGCGGATACGGCGAGGAGCACCTGCGCGCGCTGTCGGTGGTGGCAGCCAAGCTGGCCGGCTACCTGACCATGCTCCGCGGCCGGGCGGAGCTCATGGCGATGGTCCGTCAGCGCGACGATGCGCGGCGCGCGGTCGAGGCCGCGAACCGCGCGAAGGGTGAGCTCCTGGTGCTGCTCTCGACCGAGCTCCGGGCGCCGCTGGAAGCGATCCTGGGATCGGTCCGGGGCCTCCGATCGACGGGCCACGATCTTTCCGAGCATACCCAGACGATCGACGAGCTCGAGCGTACCGTTCGGACGCACGCCGCGCTGGTCGACGATCTCCTCGCCCGGGCGCGCACGGCCGCTCGAGAGCCGCGTTCGAGCAACGTCGACCAGTCCCGTCCACCGGAAACGCACGGCGGCGAGCAAAAGCTGGCCGGAATTCGCGTCTTGCTCGTCGAGCACGATCTCGGGATCCGCGAATCCGTCGAGGCGGTGCTGGCTCATCAGGGCGCCGAGGTCACGGCGGTTGGGACGGTCCCCAAAGCGCTCGCGGCGGTGGAATCGCCGCGGCCGGACGTACTGCTGGTCGGCGATCTGCCAATTCATGGCGAGAGCGTGCAGGCGCTGATGCGCGAGGTGGTGGCGCGAGCCTGTCCGCTTCCGGTCGGATCGATCTCGGCCTGGAGGTTCGAGGAACGACCGCCCGAGCGCGCGGTTGGCTTCCAGCTCTACCTCGCCAAGCCATTCGAGGTCGAAGCGCTCGTCAATGCCGTTGCGGAGCTCGCGGGACGAACGAAGGAGAACGGGCTGCGGCGGCGCCTTGCGTAGCATCCAGGCATCGGGCCTCGAACGGCTCACAGGTGATTCTGCTGGCCTGATCTGGGGAAGGGCGCATCATCCGCCCAAGGGACGACGGCGATGAGCGGAACGAATACGGCGCAGGTCGCGAGAGCCAAGCGCCTGCTCGCGCTCGAGGGCGACGCCGGGACCAGCTCCGCCGGGTGTGCTGCGGCAGCCTGGAGCCTCTACGAAAAGCTCAACGCCCGATTGGCCCCGCTCCTGGGCGCCGCTGGCGTCCAAGCGCTGTTCGTCCGCAGCGCGAAGCTGGCACAAGCCGACTTCCCTTCCCTCGCCGAGGTTGCCACCCCCGACGGGATGAAGAAGCTCGGGGCGGGGCTGCAGGCGCTGGAGCCCGCCGACGCGACCGAGGTGGCCGCGACCCTGTTCGGGACATTCCTCGAGCTCATGACCACCTTCATCGGAGAGCGGTTGACGGTCCTGATTCTACGAAGTGCCTGGCCGACGATCGAAGAGACGGTACCCAGGGAGACCAAGAAATGAAAGACAGCGTTTCGATTCGCAAACTGCCCTCGGGAGTGCCCGGCCTCGACGACGTGTTGGGCGGCGGGATCCCGGAATTCTCGTTCAACCTGATCGCGGGCGGCGCCGGGTGCGGAAAGACGACGCTCGGCCATCAGATCACCTTCGCGAACGCGAGTCCCGCCAGGAAGGCGGTGTACTTCACCATCATCGGCGAACCGCCCATCAAGATGCTTCGCTACCAGCAACAGTACTCGTTCTTCGATGCCGCCAAGCTTGAAGACGGCTCGGTTCGCTTCATCCACCTCGGTCAGGAAGCCCTCGACGGAGGGCTGACGAAGGTGTTGGAGGCGGTGATGCATGAGCTCGAAACATCAACCCCGGCCATCGTCGTGGTGGACTCCTTCCGCGCCGTGGTGCGGGGCACCCTCGCCGGGAAGACCGGCGAGATGGAGCTCACGGACTTCATGCAACGCCTCGCGCTGGCGCTCACGACCCACGAGGCGACCACCTTTCTTCTCGGGGAGTACTCCGAAGGCGAGCACGACAGCGCGGTGTTCACCGTGGCCGACGGGCTCTTGTGGCTCTCACAAGCGATCGATCGCAACTCGGTCGTCCGCAAGCTGCAGGTCGTGAAGATGCGCGGCCAGGGACAGATCCCCGGGCTGCACACGGCCCGCATCACG
>DATMZV010000088.1:0-7805 GCA_035573355.1 Gaiellaceae bacterium
CGAGTTTCGCGAGCTTCACGAAGGTTGGCAGGATCCCGCCGTCGGGACCGAAGACGAAGCTCGGCCGGAAGATCACGAACGGGATGCCCGAGCTTCGGACCTGTTGCTCGTCCTCCCATTTGGCCCAGTAGTAGGGGACGAGCTCCCTGGTCTCCTTGCTCGTACCGAGGGCGCTCATGTGGACGAACCGGCCGACCCCGGCGTCGCGCGCAGCCGAGAGCAGGTCGCGGGTGCCGTCGACCATGATCCGCTGGAACTGCTCGCGCGGGCCTTGCCGGATCGCAACGAGATGGACGATCGTGTCGACTCCCGCGACCGCGCGGCGCAGGCTCTGCTCATCCGTGACGTCGCCCTCGGCGAGCTCGCACCCCCAGCCGGTCAGCTTCGTGGCCTTACGCGGATCCCGGACGAGGCAGCGCACGGGCAGGTCACGGCCGCGCAGCTCGTGGACGATGTGGCCCCCCACGAAGCCGGTGCCCCCCGTGACGAGGATCAACCGGCCGTTTCCTTCTGGAAGTTCTGCCAGTACCTCGACGGGGTCGGGCCGCGCTGTCCCTGGTACTTCGAGCCGATCCCCCCAGTGCCGTACGGCGTCTCGGCCGCCTCCGTCAGCTGGACGAACGAGATCTGGCCGATCTTCATCTCCGGGTAGATCGTCACCGGCAGGTTCGCGACGTTTGACAACTCGAGCGTCACGTGCCCGTCCCAGCCCGGGTCGATGAAACCGGCCGTCGAGTGGATCAGGAGGCCGAGCCGGCCGAGTGAGCTCTTCCCTTCGAGTCTTGCGACGAGATCGTCCGGGAGGCGGATGCGCTCCAAGGTGGAGCCAAGAACGAACTCGCCGGGATGGAGGATGAACGGCGTTCCGTCCTCGACCTCGACGAGCTCGGTCAGGTCTTCCTGCTGCTCGCGAACGTCGATATAGGGGTAGCGGTTGTTGTGGAAAACCCGGAAGTAACGGTCGACGCGAACGTCGACGCTCGACGGCTGGAGCAGCGAATCGTCGTAGGGATCGATCTCGATGCGGCCTTCCTCCAGGCAACGCGCGATCGTCCGATCTGAGAGAACCATGGGGCCGATTCTACGGCCGACCAGCCTCTGTTAGTTTTCCACACCTTGCCAACCCGGTATGTCCTCCAGCCCGTCGATCCAAATGCACGCCGCAAGATCCGGCGGGCCGAAGCGCAGCAACGACGCCACCGGCGGCGGCTGATCGCAGTTGGCGCGCTGCTGGCGCTGATCGCGTCCGGCGTCGTCGGCGCGGTGATCGCGACGCACATCCACGGGCACAAGACGGTCCGCGCCGCCGCGAGAGCGCCGCAGTCACCGGGGCCGCAGGTGCTCCAACCGCGACCGCTTCCTCAAGAGGTGCGCGGCGTGCACGTGACGATGGCCCTCGCCGGGCTCACCGGCAAGATCGACCAGTACATCGCGATGAAGTCCGCAGGGCTCAACGCGATCGAGCTCGACGTCAAGGACGAGAACGGCGAGATCGGGTTCCCCGTCAACGTTCCACTCGCGAAGAAGATCGGCTCAGCGCGGCCCTACTATGACGCTCAGCGCGTCGTCGCCAAGATCCACGCCGCCGGCCTCTATCTGATCGGGCGCGTGGTCACCTTCGAGGATCCCGCCCTCTCGTCCGGCGCGCCGCAGTTGGCGATCCGCCGGGCAGACGGCTCGCGCTGGGTGAACAGCGCCGGGCTCGGGTGGACGAACCCCTACGACAAGCGTGTCTGGAAGTACAACGTCGACATCGCCGCCCAGGCGGCGAAGCTCGGCTTCGACGAGATCCAGTTCGACTACGTGCGCTTCCCGAGCGACGGCGACATCTCTCAGATCCGCTACCCGGGCGTACATGCGCAACCGATGGGCTGGACGATTCCGATGTTCGCCAAATACGCAAGCTCGCGGCTCAAGCCGCTCGGGGTCCGAGTCTCGGTCGACGTCTTCGGGCTGTCCGCAACGAGGAACCTCGGCATCGGTCAGTTCCCACGCCGGATCGCTCCCTACGTCGATGCGATCTATCCGATGGTCTATCCGTCCCACTACGTGTCCGGCGAATACAACATCGTCGATCCGGATTCACGGCCCGGAACGACGGTGGCCTACTCGCTCCGAGACTTTCGCACTGCAGTGCGCGGCCGCCGGACGAAGCTGATTCCCTGGCTCCAGGATTTCTCGCTCCGCCGGGCCTACACGCTCGCCGACGTGCAGGACCAGATCCAGGCAGCCAGGCTGGAGCACGCGAAGGGCTTCATGCTCTGGAACGCAGAAGGCCTCTACACGGTCAAGGCGCTCCACACGCCGGCTTTCCGCTAGCCGTCTGAAACCTCTCTATACAGCTATGCAGGGCGGCCGCCGGCTGCGCTATCGTCAGCACTGATGGCGGCGACGAAGGCAATCGAGCTCCACACCAAGATCCCCGGCCCGCGCTCGCAGGAGATCCTCGAGCGCAAGGAGCGCGTGATCGCGGACCCCCTCTCGATCTACCTGCCGGTCGTGATCGAGCGCGGCGAGGGCGCGACTCTCACGGACGTCGACGGCAACACGTTCATCGACTTCACGGGCGGAGTCGGCTGCCTCAACGTCGGGCATGCCCACCCGCACGTCGTCGAGGCGGTGCAGGAGCAGGCGGCGAAGTTTTTCCACACCGACTTCACGATCCTGCCGTACGAGGTGTACGTGACGCTCTCCGAGCGGCTCGTCGCCACCGCCCCGATCTCCGGGTCGGTAAAGGCGGCCTTCTTCAACGCCGGAACGGAGGCGGTCGAGAACGCGGTCAAGTTCGCGCGCGCCTACACGAAGCGGCCTGCAGTGATCGGCTTCGAGGGAGGCTTCCACGGCCGCACGCTGCTGTCGCTGACACTCACTTCCAAGACGCATCCGTACAAGGCAGGTCTCGGGCCGTTCGCGCCGGAGGTCTACCGCCTTCCGTACGCCCAGGACTACCGCGGGCCGAGCGCCGCCGACGCGCTCGCGGCGCTCGAACGCGCGCTGATCACGACCGTCCCGGCCGAGAGTGTCGCCGCGATCGTGATCGAGCCCGTCCAGGGTGAAGGCGGCTTCGTCGTCGCGCCGCCCGAGTTCCTCGAAGGCGTGCGCCGCATCTGCGACGACAACGGCATCGTGCTCGTCGTCGACGAGGTGCAGACGGGCTACGGCAGAACGGGAAAGATGTGGGGGATCGAGCACTACGACGTCGAGCCCGACCTCATCACCATCGCGAAGTCGATCGCAGCCGGCCTCCCGCTCTCCGCCGTGATCGGCAGAGCGGAGATCATGGACGCGCCGGGCGACTCGGCGATCGGCGGCACGTACGTCGGGAATCCCGTCGCCCAGGCAGCCGCTCTCGCGGTCCTCGACGTCTTCGAGGAGGAGAGCCTCGTGGAACGAGCCGGCCAGATCGGCAACACCATCCGGGGTCGCATGGAAGCGTGGCAGCAGCGCTGGGACGCGATCGGCGACGTCCGCGGCCTGGGAGCGATGCTCGCAATCGAGCTCGTCCACGACCGCGAGACGAAGGACCCGGCACCCGAGCTGGCGACGAAGGTCGTCGAGGCTGCCTCCGAGCGGGGTCTGCTGCTGCTCAAGTCCGGGATCTACTCGAACTGCATCCGGGTGCTGGTGCCGCTCGTCATCTCCGACGCGGAGCTGGACGAGGCGCTCGGCGCCTGGGAAGACGCCCTCGGGACGGCGCTTCGGTAGTCAGGTTCGGAGGCCTCCGCGCCGATAAGGGCGCTATGGCCGGATACCTGATCGCCGCCGCCGCCTTCGCGTTGCCCCTCGTCCTCGGTGCGAGCGGCCTTGGCCGCCCGCGGCTCGTGTTGACCGGAGGCGTGGTCCTGGCGTTGGGCTCGGTTGCGGCCCTGAGCGCGCGGCAAGTGGAGGACGGGCAGGGCAACAAGCTCGTGCCGCTGTGGTTCCTGATCGGCCTCGTGGCACTGCTCTACGGGATCTGGTGCGGAGGCCTGTGGGTGGGCCTGCGGGTCCGCCGGGCGCGGACCAACTGATCCCACGCTTGCCGGCCGTGGAGGGTGGGTAGCTTTCGCCCGTGGTCGGAAAGACGATCGCAGGACGATACGAGCTGGAGGAGGTCGTCGGCCACGGCGGCATGTCCAGCGTCTACCGGGCTCACGACTCGCTCCTCGAGCGCTACGTGGCGTTGAAGATCCTGCACGAGCAGTACAACGAAGACGACGACTTCGTCGAGCGCTTCAAGCGCGAAGCCCGCTCCGTCGCGCAGCTCCAGCACCCGAGCATCGTCACGGTGATCGACCGGGGTGAGGAAGAAGGCCGCCAGTACATCGTCTTCGAGTACATCGACGGCGAGAACCTCAAGGAGTTCGTCGTCCGCAAAGGACGTCTCGAGGTGCGCGAGGCGCTCGACATCGCCGTCGACATCGCCCGTGCGCTCGCGTTCGCCCATGAGCACGGCCTCATCCACCGGGACGTGAAGCCGCAGAACGTGCTGCTGAACGGTGACGGCCGTGCAAAGGTCACGGACTTTGGCATCGCGCGCTCACTCGACGTGGAGCACGGTGTCACGCAGACGGGGACCGTGCTCGGAACCTCGAACTACATCGCTCCGGAGCAGGCGAGCGGACAGCCGGTCGACGTGCACACCGACGTGTACTCGCT
Organism: Gaiellaceae bacterium; assembly: GCA_035573355.1. GTDB lineage: Bacteria > Actinomycetota > Thermoleophilia > Gaiellales > Gaiellaceae > 3-1-20CM-4-69-9. The sequence goes on from DATMZV010000088.1 coordinate 4,639, forward strand.
CGGAGTCGTGCTCTACGAGCTGCTGACCGGCGACGTTCCGTTTCCGGGCGAAAGCTTCGTCGCCGTCGCGATGAAGCACGTCCAGGAACCGCCTCCGAACGTCCTGGACGTCCGCGGCGACGTCCCGCTTCGCGTCGCGGCGGCGATCGACCGGGCGCTCGAGAAGGATCCGGCGCAGCGCTTTCCGACCATGGATGCATTCGCAGCCGAGCTCGAGGCCTGTCTCGCCGAGCTCGACCGGGGTGAAGACGGCGACGCCACGATGGTCATCCCCGCTGCGAAGCGTCAAGGCCCGCCGAAGCGGCGCAAGGCCGGCTCTCGTCTGCCGATCTTCATCGGGTCGCTCGGAGCACTCGCAATCGCAGCCGTCGTGGTCGGTTTGCTGACCGTCGGCGACAAGGGCAAAGCGATCCCGGTGGGCGCACAGATCCCGATCGCGGGCGTCGGGGCGTTCGACCCGTTCGGCGACGGCACCGAGCATGACGCCGCCGCGATCAACGCCACGGACGGCGACCCTACGACCTACTGGTCGACCGAGACCTACAACGACGGGCTCGAACGGGTCAAGAAGGGCGTCGGCATGGTGCTCGACGCCCACGCTGCGACCCAGGTGTCGCGCATCACGGTCGTGACCGACACCCCGGGCTTCACCGCCGAGATCCGCGCGACGAACATCCAGGGCACGCTGGGGCAGCTGGTCTCGGAGAAGCGCGCCGTCGCGAGGACGACGCGCTTCGCGATCGACGAGTCGGCGCCGAAGCGCTACTACCTCATCTGGATCACGAAGCTCGCGCCGGACGGCCACTTCGCGCACGTCAACGAAGTTCGCGCCTTCGGAAAGGGTTAGAACTCGAGCTTCGCGCGCCGCTCGTGCCGTTCGAGGGCGAACTCGATCAGCCGGCGAAGCAACTCGTCGTACGGAATGCCGGACGCGTCGAACAGCTTGGCGTAGACACTCGTCGAGGTGAAGCCCGGAATGGTGTTCAACTCGTTGACGACGACCTGATCGCCCCCGATGACGAAGCAGTCTACGCGGGCCATCCCCTCGCACTCGGTGACGCGGAACGACTCGACCGCGACCCGCTGCACCTGTTCGACCACGGTGTCCGGGAGGTCAGGCGGGATGACGAGGTCCATGCCGCCCTCCTCGTACTTCGACGAGTAGTCGTACCACTCGTGTCCGAGCGGGACGATCTGGCCCGGGATGGACGCGATCGGCTCGCGGTTGCCGAGCACGCCGACTTCGACCTCGATCCCGTCGAGGAACTCCTCCACGAGCACCTTGTCGTCGTGGCGGAATGCCAGCAGCACCGCATCGGCGAGCTCGCCCTCGTCGTGAGCCTTCGTGATCCCGACCGAAGAGCCGAGTCGGGCCGGCTTGACGAAGCACGGGAACCCGAAGGGGTTCTGCACCGGATCGCCCTCGCGGAGCGCGATGTGCCGCGCGACGGGGAGCCCGCTGTCCCGCAGCACCTTCTTGAAGAGGTCCTTGTCCATGCAGAGAGCCGAAGCCGCGACGCCGGCGCCGACGTACGGGACACCGGCGAGCTCGAGCAATCCCTGGACGGTGCCGTCCTCCCCGAACGGGCCGTGCAGGATCGGCAGCACGACGTCGACGGCGCCGAGAGTGGCCGGGGCGTTCGCCGCTGGGACGGGCAGCGTTTCCGCGATCGAGCCGTCCTCGCCGGCGCCGAGCTCCCAGCGGCCGTCGCGACCGATTGCCACCGTGACGACGTCATAGCGCTCGGGATCGAGCGACTCGAGTACCGAGCGGGCAGAGGCCAGCGAGATGTCGTGCTCGGACGAGCGGCCGCCCGCCAGGATGGCGACCCGGGTGCGCGGCATTACGGAGGGCCGGGGGTCGTCGGCGCGCCGAACTTGCCGACGGCGATCGTCACGACCTTGCCCGGCGCCGCCTGGGTTCCGCCGGGCGGATCCTGGGTCTGGACGATCCCGTCCTGGCTCGGGTCTGTGACCGGCTGGGTGACGATGTGCACGCCGAAGCCCGAAGCCTTCAGCTGGGCCTGGGCATCGTTCTGGGAGAGCGTGGTCACGTCCGGAACCGTGGACGTCGCCGGCCCCTTGGCAACCGTCAGAGTGATGATCGCTCCCGGCGGTTGCAGAGTGCCCGCGCTGGGGGTCATGTCGATGACCGTGTCCTTCGGCTGATCCGACTTGACGTCAGTCCGCCTGACGGCGAACCCTTTCGCCTGGAGGATCGAGCTCGCGGTCTCGTAGGTCGAGCCGACGACATTCGGGACTGCCACAGGCGTGGGTCCCTTCGAGACATTCAGCGTGATGCTCGTGCCTTCCGCGACCGAACCCCCTGCCTTCGGCGACTGGGAGATCACCTGGCCCTGAGGCTTGCCCGACTCAACCTGGACGGGGTGTCCCTTGAGCTTCGCGTCCTGTAGGTCGGACAACGCTCGGTCGATTTGCTCGCCTACGACGCTTGGTACCGCTGTCTTCGGCGGCCCGGTCGACACGTAGATCGTGACGAAGTTGTTCTTCTGGATTCGATCACCAGGTCTCGGTGTCTGCGAAAAGACGTACGTCTCGGGGTATTGCTTGTCGGCGTTCGCCTGCCGGACGGGGTTCGCCCGGAGACCGGCGTCGGTGATCAGCTTGACGGCGGCGATCTCGCGAAGCCCGGCGTAGTTGCCGACGGCGACCGTCTCCGAGCCGCTGAGCTGATCCTGAATCTGCGAGTAGAGGAAGTACCCGCCGACGAGCGCGGCCGTGACGAACAGCAACGCGACGATCCAGGGCCAGATCGCGCGGCGCGGCGGCTCGTCGTAGTCGTAGTACGCCGCCGGTGGTGCGTACGGCGCAGGTGGGCGCGGCGCGTGCGACGTGATCGCCGTCACCTCCGCTGGAGGGCGCGAGATGATCGCCGTCGCCGCTTCCTCGGTGACCGGCGAGATCGCCACGCCGCGGTTGATTCGCCGCAGGTCCGCGTCCATCTCTTCGGCGCTCTGATAGCGCTCGGAGGGATCCTTCGCGAGGGCGCGCATCACGACCATGTCCAGATCCCTCGGAACGTCCGCGCGCTTGGCCGAAGGAGGCTCGGGCACGGTCGAGAGGTGCTTCATCGCGATCTCGACCGGCGTATCGCCGCTGAACGGCACGACGCCGGTGAGCAGCTCGTAGAGCACCACGCCGACGGA
>DATMZV010000089.1:0-16062 GCA_035573355.1 Gaiellaceae bacterium
GTTGCGAGGGATGGGTCCGCCGGTGGACCGTTGGGCGACGCGTCTGCCGGCTATGCCGAGGCAGTTCGACCTCGGGGGCGGAAATCTTACTTGTGCACCAGAAAACCGCCCGGAATTTCCAGGGCCTGGGCGAGGTCGTCCCAGAGCTCGTCGACCGGCTCCAGGCCCACGCTCAGGCGGAGGAGACCGGCGGGCACCCGGTCGCCTTCCCAGCGGGCCCTGGCCTCGAGGACCGAGCTCACGCCGCCCAGGCTGGTGGCGTTCGTAATCACCCGGAGTGAGGTCTCGACGTGGCGGGCCTCCTCGGCGCCGGCGACGTCGAAGGAGAGGAGCCCGCCGATGCCCGCGTAGCGAACCTGGTGCACCGCCGGGTGCTGGCGAAGGCGCTTCGACAGCTCGGTCGCGGACTTGGTCTGGCGGCGCACGCGCGACTCGAGCGTCTCGAGGCCGCGGAGGAGGAAGGTGCACGGGTCGGGGGCGGCGACGATGCCGGAGCGCGTGCGGAACTCCTTCAGGCGTTCGGCATCCTCGGGGCGCTTTGTGACGACCACGCCGAGCAGCACGTCGTCATGGCCGCCCAGGTACTTCGTCGCGCTGTGGAGCACGAAGTCCGCGCCGTGCTCGATCGGCCGCAGGTAGATGGGCGTGGCTGCGGTCGAGTCGACGACGACGCGAGCGGGATGTGCAGCGGCGGCCTCGAGATCGGGCATCGTCAGGAACGGATTCGACGGAGCCTCGACCCAGACGAGGTCGACACCTTCGGGCGGGGCGCCGGTCTGGTCGAACTCGACGTAACGCAGGCCCCAACGTTCGAGCTCTGCGAACAGCACGCTCGTCCCGAAGTACGCGCCCTCGGCGAGCGCGATCGTGTCGCCCGGGGAGAGGAAGGTGAGGACGAGTGCAGTCGCAGCGCCGGTGCCCGATGGGAACAACAGAGCGTGTCCGCCGTCGAGCTCGCCGAGCCGACGTTCCGCCTCGACACCGGCGGGGTGGCCGTAGCGCTGGTAGATGAACTCGCCGGGCTCGCCGTCCTTGTACGGCCAGATGGTGGAGCGGTCGACGCTCACGGCTGGCAGCGACCGTCGGGGTCGATGAAGACGCGCACGCACCGATGATCGCAGACGCCGGAAACCGACATGTTCCAGGGACTGTCCCTGGAACACGTCCGTCTCTGCCGGGTCCGAGCGACCGTCCCTCGTTAGGCTCTCCTCGTGGCCACGACGGACGATCCGCGCGCTGATTCGACCCAGTCGAAGCTGGATCATCTCCAGGAGCTGCGCGACGAGGCCGAGCACGCCGGCACCGACAAGGCGATCGAGCGCCAGCGCCAGCAAGGCAAGCTCCTCGCGCGCGAGCGGCTCGTCGAACTGCTCGACCCGGGCTCGTTCGTCGAGCTCGACCGCTACGTTCGCCACCGTGAACCGAACTTCGGGATGCTCGAGCGCCGCCCGTACGGCGACGCCGTCGTCACCGGCTACGGCACGATCTTCGGACGGAAGGTCTTCGTCTTCTCGCAAGACTTCACCGTCTTCGGCGGCTCGCTCAGCGAGGTCTTCGCCGAGAAGATCTGCAAGGTCATGGATCTGGCGCTGAAGTTCGGCTGCCCTGTCATCGGCATCAACGACTCGGGCGGCGCGCGGATCCAGGAAGGCGTCGTCTCACTCGCCGGTTACGCCGAGATCTTCTGGCGCAACGTCCAGAGCTCGGGCGTGATCCCGCAGCTCTCGCTCGTGATGGGCCCGTGTGCCGGCGGCGCCGTCTATTCGCCCGCCATCACCGACTTCGTCTTCATGGTCGAGGGCTCGTCGTACATGTTCATCACCGGCCCCGACGTCGTGAAGACCGTCACGGGGGAAGAGGTCACGTTCGAGGAGCTCGGCGGAGCCATGACGCACGCCGCCAAGTCGGGCGTCGCGCACTTCATCTCGCCGGACGAGAAGGCCTGCCTCGAGGACGCGCGCTACCTCCTCTCGTTCCTGCCGCAGAACAACCTCGACCCGCCGCCCTTCTCGCAGCCGGCCGATCCGCCCGAGCGGCAGGAGCCGGAGCTCGACTCCCTGATCCCGAACAACCCGAACAAGCCGTACGACATGCACGACGTCATCCGGCGGGTCGTCGACGACGGCGACTTCCTCGAGGTGCACGAACACTGGGCCGAGAACATCCTTTGCGGGCTCGCGCGCCTCGGCGGCCATCCCGTCGGTCTCGTCGGCAACCAGCCGCGCTCGCTGGCAGGCGTGCTGGACATCGACTCCTCGGTAAAAGCCGCGCGCTTCGTACGCTTCTGCGACGCCTTCAACATCCCGCTCGTCACGTTCGTCGACGTCCCCGGCTTTCTGCCCGGAACCCAGCAGGAGTGGGGCGGGATCATCCGCCACGGCGCGAAGCTCCTCTATGCCTACGCGGAGGCGACCGTGCCGAAGCTGACGGTGATCACGCGCAAGGCATACGGCGGCGCCTACGACGTCATGAGCTCCAAGCACATCCGTGCCGACTTCAACTTCGCCTGGCCAACGGCGGAGGTCGCCGTGATGGGGCCTGACGGCGCGGTGAACATCATCTTCCGCAAGGAGTTGGAGGAGGCCGACGACCCCGAGGCGCGCCGCGCGGAGCTGATCGAGGACTACCGCGAACGCTTCGCGAGCCCCTACGCCGCCGCCGAGCGCGGCTACGTCGACGAGGTGATCGAACCGCGCCGTACGCGACCGGTGCTCGTCGACGCCCTGGAAACTGCCCTGACGAAGCAAGAGCCCCGCCCCCGCCGCAAGCACGGCAACATCCCGCTCTGAGCTGGATCGGTTAAGAAGCCAAAGCCGGCGCGGCCTTCAGCGGGGAGCTCTCTTCGATCTCCTCACGGAAGGCCGCGACGATGTCAGGGTCGAACTGTGAACCTGCACAACGCTCCAGCTCGGCGAGCGCCGCGCGCGAAGAGCGTTTCGGCCGGTACAGCCGGTCGGAGGTCATGGCGTCGTAGGCGTCGGTCACGAAGATGATGCGCGAGCCGAGCGGGATCTGCTCGCCGGAGAGACCGTCGGGATAGCCCGCACCGTCCCACCGCTCGTGGTGATGCAGAACGAGATGGGCGATGAGGTCGACACCCAGGCTGTCGAGCATCCGGAAACCGATCTGCGGATGGCGTTCGAGGACGAGCCGCTCGGAGTCGGTGAGAGTGCCGGCTTTCTTTAGCATCTCCTCGGGGATCGCGAGCTTGCCCAGGTCGTGCAGGCTTGCTGCGAGGCGCGTCAGCTCGACCTGCTCCGCGTCGAGGCCGAGGCGCACGGCCACCCGCGCTGCGAGCTCCGCGACGCGTACGGAGTGGTCGCCGGTGTAGGTGTCACGTGCGTCGACCGCCTTCGCGAGCGAAGCTGCGGCGCGATAGCGCGCGGCCTTGTCGGGCCCGGCGGCGAGCCGCTTCAGCTCGGCGAGCTCGACGATGTCCGGGCGGTAGAGCCGCACGCGGTTCTTACCGTGCTCCTTGGCCCAGTAGAGGGCGCTGTCGGCGAGCCGGATCAACTCGTCTCGACCGTGACCCTGCACCGGGAACGTCGCGAGACCCGCGCTGACGGTGACCTGACCGATGTGTTCGAAGTCGACGGTCGAGATCCGCTCGACGATCGACTCCGCGGCAGTCAGCGCGGTCGACTCGTCATGGTCGGCGAGCAGCAGCGCGAACTCGTCTCCTCCGAGGCGGAACGCCTCTCCACTCTGACGGAGCCGCGCCGCGATCTGCGAGAGCACACGGTCCCCCGCAGGGTGTCCGAACCGGTCGTTGATCCTCTTGAAGTCGTCGATGTCCACCAGGCAGAGCGTCAGCGGGCGTGCCTGCTCTTCGGCGTTCAACAGCTCACGTTGCAGTCGCTCGTGGAAGTGGCGGTGGTTGCCGAGGCCGGTGAGGGGATCCGTGAGCGCGAGCCTCATCGCGCGGAGCGCGCTGTGAGTCGAGCGCTGGTAAAGGGCGATTGCGAGCAGCGGTCCGACGAGCGCGACCGAGAGCACCGGCGAGCGCTCCCAGAGCACGACCAGCATCAGCGCCGCCGAGGCCATGAACGCGAACGGGACGATCGTCGCGCGCACGTGTGTCTTCATCAACTTCAGGTACGGCTGGTTGGTGCTGAGTGCGATCGCGGCCGAGATCAGCACGATGTTCACGATGTTGTCGGCGGTGGCGGCGACCACGACGCGAGCGATCACCGCGCCGACGCTGTCGCCCTGGATCGGCGCGATCAAAACACCCGCCGCAAGTGCGACGAGCGCGAGCACGGCGACGTTGAAGGAGATCCGCTGCAACGGGCGGTGCTGGGCGAGCTGAACGATGGCGGTCGCGGCGAGCAGCAGCAGTGCCCCGGCAGCCCACCCGAAGAGCACGATCGCGGCGACTGCAAAGACGAACGTGAGTGAGGTGACGCCCCCGCCGGCCTCAGCGTTGATCGGAACCGGGAACCGTTCTGCGAGGGTCGCCGCCGCGGTCAACGCCGCAAGGCTGATCAGTGCGCGGGCGCTGTGCTCGGTGGTCGCGAAGACGTAAGCGGCCGCGCTCAGAACGCCCAGACCCGCCAGGCAGACCGGGAGGATCAGGGCGTTCAGCCGGCGGGACGTGACCGCCTGAGAGCTCACGTCAGATTTAGAACCAGGTGAATTGCTCGAACGAGTCCCAGGTGAATTGACCAGAGACTGCCGCGACCAGCACCAGAATCGCCACAAGGGCAATCAGCTTCGGTTTCCACTGCAACATTCCGCACTCCCCTCCCACAAAGAACGCCAGACTGGCGGATTCTTTCTCTCGCCCTCTTTCGCCGTATCCCCCCATCGGGGGATTTGCGGAAATACGTCTTTAAGCAGGGGGAACGAGCTTGGCCTCCGCGAGCGGACGTCGTCCCCACGCGAAGCGATCTGCGTACCAGCCGGTCAGCGTCGTGACGGCGACGCCGTAGCCCGAAGAGTTGATGAACCAGCCGTTACCGAGGTAGATCCCGGTGTGGTCGACCTGCGCCGGTTTCGACTTCGGGCCCTTCGCTCCGAAGAAGAGGACGTCGGCAGGCTGCAGCTTGGCGAGGGAGATCCGTTTCGCCGCCGGAACCTCGCCGCTCATGGCGAAGGTTGTCCGGCCTTTCAAGGTGTCGGCGAGGGTGCCTTCGTTTGCGTACTCCTGGATTTTGTAGACGCGCCAGACGAAGCCGGAGCAGTCGAAGCCGCCGTGGGCCTGTGGGCCGAAAGGCGATTCCGGAAACTCGCTCTCGCCGCCCCAGACGTACGGGTAGCCGATGAAGTGCACGGCTGTCGTCAGGACGCTCTTCTGCCACGGCGTCAGTTCCGGGAGGACGAAGCTCTCCGCCAACGCCTGGAGGCCCGACGGGTCGAACTCGCCGAGCTGGAGGATCCGGGCGGCGGAGAACGCGGCTTCGGCGTGAGTTGCGGGCTCTCCGGGCGAGAGCTCGAGCTTGTCGAGGGCGGCCGGATGATTCGTGCGGAGACCGAGCAACCGGGCGACGGCCTCGGTGCCGAAGCGAGACGGGGGCGTCAGTCCCGCGGTCCTCGCGGCCTGCGTAAAGAGCCGCGCGGTGTCGGTGAGGCCGAGGGCTGCGACGAGGCGCGAGTCGAGCGCGGCCATCGTCACCTTGGCGGAGGGATTCGCAGTTGTGACCGGCTGGGTGTGGGTGAGGCCCGCGACGATCGCATCCAGCTCTCCCCGCGTGAGCGAATCGTTGGGTCGCGCTGCCGCCGCCTTGGCCATCAATCCTGCGGCCACTACGGTCTTGAGCTCAGCCTGTGCCCACGAAGTCCCCGGCTTGGCGGCGGCGGTTGCCGGCGACAGCGTGAGGAGCGTTACGAGCGCGCAAACGTACGAGAGGCGGCGGCAGCGCATACCTGTCCTATCGGCGACCCGCCGTATGCCTTTAATCTCGGAATCCGTGGACGTCGAGATCACGCCTGAGCCCGATGAAATGGAGCGGCGAGCCATCCTCGAGGCGCTCGAGCAGGAGGGCCGCGCCGCCGCGCCGCCCTCCCCGTGGCGGCAGGCCGGGCTAGGTCTCGGGCCCGAAGACGAGGACGATCAGGCGGGCGCGCCGCCGCGCCAGAGCCGGGGCGCGACGCGGGCGTAGTCGAGCCCCGAGATCCACGTCAGCACGACAGCGATCAGGAGAGCCCACCAGGCGATCTCGTCGCTCCAGGCGCCCGCGGCCGCAAACCCACCGACTCCCGCGGCAATCGCCTGCGACCAGGTCTTGAGCTTGCCCAGGTCGCGGGCATGAAGCACGACTCCGCGCTCGAGCGCCGCGAGTCGAAGCGCGGTCACGAGGAATTCACGCACGACGATCAGCGCGACCATCCAGCCGGGCGCAACGCCCTCGCCGACGAGCATGACCAGAACCGCGAGGACGAGGATCTTGTCCGCCGCGGGATCGAGCAGCGAGCCGAGCGGCGAGGAGTAGCCGCGGCTGCGCGCGATCCTGCCGTCGAACCAGTCCGTCGCCATGGCGGCGGCGAAGAGCGCGGTGGCCCAGTAATTGTGGTCCTGGAAGTTCCACGCGTAGAGCAAGATGACGAAAGGGACCGAGGCGGCGCGCGCAACGGTCAGAACGTCGGGAAGGCTCACTAACGAGAGAATACGAGGGGCAGTGGCCGTTTTCACAAAGGTGCTCGTCGCCAACCGGGGCGAGATCGCGATTCGTGTCTTCCGGACGCTTCGTGAGCTCGGGATCGGGACGGTCGGCGTTTACTCGGGGGTAGACCGGAATGCGGCGCACGTCGCGTACGCAGACGAGGCGTATCTGATCGGCGGCGGCCCGGCCACGGAGAGCTATCTCAACCAGGAGCGGATCCTGGACGCCGCCCGAAAAGCTGGCGCGCAGGCGATTCATCCCGGCTACGGCTTCCTCGCCGAGAATGCGCAGTTCGCGCGCGCGTGCGCCGAGCACGACCTGGTCTGGATCGGGCCACCGCCCGAGGCGATCAAGGCGATGGGTTCGAAGATCGAGGCGCGCGAGCGGATGAGCGCCGCCGGCGTCCCGATCATCCCCGGTGTCACATCGGCCGTTGAATCGGCCGAAGAAGTACGCCGTCTCGGCGACGAACTCGGTTGGCCGATCGCGATCAAGGCGTCTGCGGGCGGCGGCGGGAAAGGGCTCAAGGTCGTGCGCAATGCCGAGGAGGTCGAGCGCGCGTTCGAGTCCGCACGGCGCGAGGGCGAGGCGTACTTCTCCGACTCGGCGGTGTACGTCGAGCGCTATCTCGAGGATCCGCGGCACGTCGAGGTACAGGTGCTCGCCGATGCGCACGGCAATGTCATTCACCTCGGTGAGCGCGATTGCACGATCCAGCGCCGCCACCAGAAGCTCGTCGAGGAGACGCCGTCGCCGGCGGTCGACGGTGCGCTGCGCGAGCGAATCGGCGCGATCGCGGTCGACGCAGCGCGTGCGGTCGGTTACCGCAGCGCCGGGACGATCGAAGGGCTGCTTTCCCGCGAGGGCGAATACTTCTTTCTCGAGATGAACGCACGGATCCAGGTCGAGCACACCGTGACGGAGATGGTGACCGGGCTCGATCTCGTGCGCGAGCAGGTGTTGATCGCGGCGGGAGAGCCTCTGTCGGTCCGGCAGGAGGACGTGCGCCTGCGCGGGCATGCGCTCGAGTGCCGGATCAACGCCGAGGACGTCGCGAACGGGTTCCTGCCCGCGCCGGGGACGATCACGCGCTACGTCGAGCCGAGCGGACCGGGCGTCCGGGTCGACTCGGGCGTGCAAGCAGGCAGCGAGATCTCGCCGCTCTACGACCCGATGATCGCGAAGCTCGTCGTGCACGACGTCGATCGGGAGCAGGCACGGCGTCGGATGCTGCGGGCGCTCGACGAGTTCGTGATCGAGGGCGTCAAGACGCTGATCGGTTTCCACAAGGCGCTGCTGACCCATCCGTGCTTCGTCGAAGGCGAGACGTGTCACGGCCTCGTCGAGTCGGAGCTGATGGCGGCGCGTGCCGCCGAGCTCGAGAACGGGCGGCCGACCGGCATGGCGGAGGTGGGAGTCGCCGCGGTGCGCGAGGCCGTTCGCTCCGTCGAGGTCGACGGGCGCCGCTTCGAGGTTCGGGTGCTGAGGCCCGAGCCTGCGTTCGCAGACCTGGCCCGGCGACGTCGCGAACGGTCGCGCAGTCAAGGAGCTGCAGGCGCGGGACGCGACGCGGTCGTGTCGCCGATGCAGGGAACCGTGCTGGCGGTCGAGGTGTCGGAGGGCGACGAGGTCGAGGCGGGCCAGGTGATCTGCATCGTCGAGGCGATGAAGATGGAGAACGAGGTGCACGCCCACCGTTCCGGCCGCGTGACGGAGCTGTCCGTCGCTCCAGGCCAGCCGGTGACGACGGGCCAGGTGATCTGCGTCGTGACCACCGAGTGAGATCCTTTCGGTGCGCGATCGGCACAGACGCGTAGGGCGTACCTCGGTATCGTCGCTCGCAGAGGGTGGTGGGTGATCACCCCCACCCGGGTGGGGCCGCGCGCGCGTGCGTGCACCTAGAGATGTGCGGCGACGTAGAGAAGTGCGGCGGCGCGCCGCGCGGCGGGTAGAGTCCCGCGCCGGTGGATCTCTACGAGTACCAGGGCAAGCAGCTCTTCGCGCGCTTCGGCATCCCCGTTTCCGAAGGCCGCCTCGCCACGACCCCCGAGGAGGCGGGTGCGGCTGCCGAGGAGATCGGCGGGCCTGTCGTCGTCAAGGCTCAGGTTCTGACCGGCGGGCGCGGCAAGGCGGGGGGTGTCAAGCTCGCCGACGGTCCCGCTGACGCCGAAGCCAAGGCGCGCGACATCCTCGGCCTCGACATCAACGGCCACATCGTGCGAAAGGTGTGGATCGAGCAGGCGTCCGACATCGCGAAGGAGTACTACCTCTCGATCACCTTCGACCGCGGCACGAAGCAGCCGCTCTTCATGCTGACCACGGAAGGCGGCGTCGAGATCGAGCAGATCGCCGAGGAGAACCCGGACGCGCTCGCGCGACTGCACGTCGATCCACTCGAGGGTTACCAGCCGTATCAGGGCCGGCGGCTCGTCTACGGCGCAGCGATCGACGACCCGAGCGAGCAGAAGCAGATCCTCGGCATCGTCGAGAAGCTCTACTCCTGCTTCGTGGAATCCGACGCAATGCTCACCGAGATCAATCCGCTCATCGTCACCCCGGACGGCGAGGTGCGCGCACTAGACTCGAAGTTCACGGTCGACGACAGCGCGCTCTACCGCCACCCCGACATCGCAGAGATGCGGGACGTCGAGGCGGCCGACCCCCACGAGCGGCTCGCTCGCGAGAAGGGCGTTACCTACGTGAAGCTCGACGGTGACGTCGGGATCCTCGGTAACGGCGCCGGTCTGTCGATGTCGACCGTGGACGTGGTCGTGGTGGCGGGCGGGCGGCCGGCGAACTTCTGCGACCTCGGCGGCGGCGGCGATGCCCAGGGTGTCGTAGACGCGCTCGAGGTGATCACGAGCGACTCGCAGGTGCGCTCGATCTTCTTCAACATCTTCGGCGGGATCACACGCTGCGACGAAGTCGCGCGAGGAATCCTGGCCGCGCTCGAGCAGATGAAGATCGAGCTCCCGATCGTCGTGCGCCTCGACGGGACGAATGCCGAGGAGGGCCGCAAGATCCTCGCTGACGCCGCGCCGCCCAACCTCTACGTCGAACCGACCATGCTCGAGGCCGCGCAGCGCGCGGTGGAGTTGGCCGCATGACCGACGTCTGGTCGCAGCGTGCGGACGCGTTTCGTGAGAGCCCGACACATAGGGAAGGCCCGGACCTCGACCTGCTCGTCGAATGGTGCGAGCCAGGGCGCGACGTCAAGGTGCTCGACGTCGCGACCGGAGGCGGCCACGTGGCGCGGCGGCTGCGCGACGAAGGCTGCACCGTCGTCACCGTCGATCCCGCTCCTGGAATGCAGCCCGATGTCGTCTCGCGCGCCGAAGAACTGCCCTTCGAGGACGGGAGCTTCGACGTCGTCACCTGCAGGATCGCCGCACACCATTTCGAGGACATCCGCAAGGCGGTCGGCGAGATGGCACGCGTCGCGCAACGGTTCGTCGTGATCGAGGACAACGTTTTCGTGGACGAGCGCGTCGAAGAGGCCGAGCGCCTGCGCGACCCGACGCACGTGCGCTGCTACACCGAAGACGAGTGGGAGGAGATGCTGACCGAAGCCGGTCTCGAGGTCGAGCAGGTCGAACACTTCGAGCGCCATCCCGTCGTGGAGGACTGGCTCGCGCGAGTCGAGACCCCGCCCGCCGAGGCCGAACGGGTGCGTGAGCTGCTCGACGGTCACGTCCACGACGGCGTGCTCAAGCTGAAGTCGATCGTCGTCAAGGCGCGCAGGAGCCAGAAATAGTGGCGATCATCGTCGACAAGAACACGAGGCTGCTGGTGCAGGGCCTGACTGGCAGCGAGGGACGCTTCCACGGCTTGCGCAACCGCAACTACGGCACGAACGTCGTTGCCGGAGTCACGCCCGGCAAGGCAGGCCAGGACGTCGAGGGAATCCCGATCTTCAACACCGTCGCCGATGCGGTGCAGGAGACGCAGGCGAACACGACGCTGATCTTCGTTCCCGCCCGGTTCGCGACCGACGCCGTCTACGAAGCCGTCGACGCCGGCATCGAGACGGTGATCTGCATCACCGAGCACATTCCAGCGCACGAGATGCTGCGCGTCTACACGTACCTGCGCGGCAAGGGCGTCACGATGATCGGGCCGAACTGCCCGGGCGTGCTTTCCCCGGGCAAGGCGAACGTCGGGATCATCCCCGCCGAGATCTTCTCGGAAGGCTCGATCGGGCTCGTCTCCCGCTCAGGGACGCTCACGTACCAGATCGGCCACGAGCTCACGCAGCTCGGCCTCGGGAACTCGACGATCGTGGGGATCGGTGGCGATCCCGTCGTCGGCTCCTCCTTCATCGACGTCCTCGAGAAGTTCGAAGCGGACTCCGAGACCGAACTCATCGTCCTCGTCGGCGAGATCGGCGGCGACGAAGAGGAGAAGGCCGCGCGCTACGTGGAGGAGCGGGTGACGAAGCCCGTGCTCGCCTACATCGCCGGTTTCTCCGCACCGCCGGGCAAGACGATGGGACACGCGGGCGCGATCATCTCCGGCTCCTCGGGAACGGCCCAGGCGAAGAAGGAAGCGCTCGAGGCCGTCGGGATTCAGGTCGGCACGACACCCACCGAGGTTGCGCAGCTCGTGGCCGGTCGCTTCGGCGCGCGGGCTTAAGCAGATATTCATCTTCATGCCGTAGGGTCGGCTGCCCCTGCCCCGCCGGCTCCTCGCACTCTCCAGCACCCTCCTGGTCCTTTCCTCGCTCTGTGCCGTTGCGCGCGCACAAGCGGCTGGCCCCGTCGCAGAGATCCCGATCAGCGACGGGCGCGCTGCGTTCGTCGGCACGCCGGCCTGGTCGGCAGCCACCCAGACGATCTACGAGGCTCAGGCCGCGCTCTTCGGCTCCGGCGGCCCACTCGGCAACGGTGTCCGTGCGTTCCGGGTGACCTCGGGCTGTCGGTTCACCGACGTGTGGGCGGCTGCCCTGGGTGACGGGAACCAGGCGACGCCGCTCGTCGTCGGGGACGTCGTCTTTGCGACGGGTGGCAAGCCCGGTGGGTTCTTCGCACTCGACGCGCGCAACGGGGCGCGCCTGTGGTCGGCGCCGACTGCCGGTCGGACGGTCGCAGCCACGATCACCGTCGGCGGTTCGATCTTCGGGGCCGACACGAAGGGAACCGTCTACGCGTTTCGCCCGACCCCGCTCCGCAAATCGCCTCTCTGGCTGGAGTGAGCTCTACACTCGGCGGGATGGAAACGATCTCCTTCGCCCGAGGCAACCCGGCGCACGAGTGCATCCCCGTCGAGGAGCTCGCGGATTGTGCACGCGCAGCCGTCGAGCGTGACGGCTCGACCGTCCTGTCGTACGGGCCGGTCGGCGGCTACGAGCCGCTCCGCGAGTGGATCGGCGAGCGCCACGGTGTCGATCCCGGACGCGTGCTGGTCACCAACGGCTCGCTGCAGGGCATGGTGTTCCTCGCCGAGCGGTTTCGCTCGGGGCGGGTGCTCGTCGAAGCGCCGACCTACGACCGCCCGCTGAAGATCCTGGCAGCCCACGGCGTCGAGATCTCCCCGGTCGCGATGGACGACGAGGGCCTTGATCCGTCCGCGCTCGAGCAGGCGCTCGGCAGCGGGGAGAGGCCGGCGTTCCTCTACACGATCCCGACCTTCCAGAACCCGAGTGGGCGAACGCTCAGCACCGAGCGGCGGCACCGCCTCGTCGAGCTTGCCCGCGAGCACGGCCTGCCCGTACTGGAGGACGATCCCTATGGCCTCGTGCGCTACGAGGGCACCGCGGCGCCAACCCTGTTCGAGCTCGAGGGGGGAGAGCTCGTCACGTACTCGTCGTCGTTCTCGAAGACGATCGCTCCGGGGCTCCGTGTCGGTTACTTCGTCCTACCTGCTTCGCTCGAGCGTGAGCTGGAAGCGCTCGCCGTGTCGACGTACATAACGCCCGTGCTGCTGGGCCAGGCGACGGTCTTCGAGTTCCTCCGCCGCGGCAACTTCGAGCCGAACCTCGAGCGCGTGCGCTCGCTGCTCGGCGCCAGGCGCGACGCGATGCTCGAGGCGCTCGAAGCCGAGCTCCCCGGTGCCCGCTGGAGCCATCCCGAGGGGGGCTACTTCATCTGGCTCGAGCTGCCCGAGGGAACGGACACGACTGCGTTGCTCGGGCCTGCGGGCGAGGCGGGTGTGACGTACGTGCCCGGCCCGGATTTCGGCGGGGCTCCGAACACCGCTCGGCTCGCCTTCAGCTTTGTCTCGCTCGACGAGATCCGCGAGGGCGTGCGCCGACTCGCGGCCCTCGTGCCCGTTTCCGTCTAGGAGGCGGCAGCCTGGGCGAAATCGCCCAGAGGGCGAGGCACGAGGCGGGGCTGGCGCGGCGGGACGAGCGAGCCGCGGCTGTGAAGCCGGAACGTCGGGCAGGGTGCATCAGTCGGTAGGGCGCAGAGCCCGGCGCGACGGAAGTAGCAATCCTCGCAGGTCAAGTCGTTCCGCTTGGTCATGGTTTCGTCTGCCTAAGTAGGTTTTGGGGCCGCAGTGACAAGGCGGGATACTACGAGGCAACCCGCTCAGGTAAAGGTTGTCGCCGCTGAAAACTAAGCATTTTCCGGCACTTTCGATTCTGCCGAAAACTACACCCCGTTACCCCTTTTTCGGAAGTGTTGCCAGCGCGCGCAACGCCTGTTGAAAAGTCTTCACAGGGATGATCTTCAGGCCATGCGCATAGCGCTTCGCGTCCTTGGCGTTGTCCCCATCGACCGGGACGAGGAACACGTCCACGTGCGACTTTCGCGCTCCGATCGTCTTCTGCTTGATTCCGCCGATTCTTGTCACCGATCCATCGAGCTCGATCTCGCCGGTCGCTGCGACCTTGTAGCCGCGATCGACGTCGCGTCCTTTCTGCTCGAGCAGCTCGAGAGCGAACGCCAGCCCGGCCGAGGGCCCGCCGACCTTGCGCAGGTTGAACTTGATCGGGAACGGCAGCTGAGCATGGAGCGCCTGAATCGGAAGCACGCCGATGATCGGCCGCTTTGGATCCTGCCGGTCGGAGGTCGTCCGGACGGAGACGGTCGACTTCCGCCCGCCGCGGCGGATCACGAGGTTCACGACGTCTCCCGGTTTGTGCCGCGAGAGGGCGGCCGCAAGATCGTTGCGCGTCCGCACCGTCTTGCCGTCGGCGGCGACGATGACGTCGCCCGGCCTCACCAGTCCTGCCGCGTGCGAGCCCGAGGTCACGGCGACGACGCGGACGCCGTCCGGACGGATCGGCACGTGGTAGCCCAGCTGCCGCAAGGCCACGACCGAAGCGACTTCCTGCGAGACCTTCATCGTCGCGAGGTCGAGCTGGAACCGCTCCTTGTCCGAGATACCGGGCTCGACGATCTGCGTGCGGGCGATGATGTCCGAGCCCTCGGGCCGGACGGCCGGCACCCAGGACTCGAGCAGTGAAGCGGGGCGGAGCAGAACGTCGACGTAGTAGATGTCACCGCCGTTCTTTGGTGGCTTTGCCCCCGGAACCTGCACGAGGCCCTGGAGCGGATGGGCCTCGTCCGGAACCTCCAGATACTGGTTGCTGCCGCGCGTGACCAGGACGACCAGCACCACGGCCAGCAACACGACGCCGGCTGCTGCCAGCCGGAGGGGTGAGAGGAGGCGAGCCATGCCGGCTAGAAAAGGCCTCGCGAGAGCCCGCCGTCGACCACCATGGTCGTGCCGGTGACATAGCGGGCGCGGTCGGAGGCGAGGAAGCACGCTACGTCGCCGAACTCCTGCGGCGTGCCCCAGCGACCGACCGGAATCTCCTGTAGGTCGGCCTCGGTCGGGCCCTCCGGATAGAGCTGTTCGAGACGTGCCGTGTCGATTCGGCCGGGAGCGACGCAGTTGACCGTGATGCCCCGCGGGCCGAGCTCGCGGGACAGCGTCTTCGCCCAACTAGTCACGCCGGGCCGAACGGAATTGCTCAACGCCAGATGCGTGGAAGGCTCACGCGCGGCAACGGACGTGAACACCAGAATCCGCCCGCCTGCGCTTTGCACGAGGTGGGGCAGGCAGAGGGCCACGAGTCGAACGGCCGGTGCGAAAAGGAGTTCGACCGCTTCCTCGAGGGCTTCGACGGACACGCCGATCGCCGGTCCCGGCGGCGGCCCGCCGGAGTTCCAGACGAGGATGTCGATGCCGCCGAAGGCCTCGACCGTTCGCTGGACGACTGCCTCGAGGTCGCGGGGATTCGTGACGTCGCCGCGAACGGCGAGAGCCCCGATCCGGTCCGCCTCCCGCATGAGCATGTCACGCCGCCGCGCGAACATGGTGACGTTCGCTCCTTCCGCGGCAAGGGCTTCGGCGGTCGCGAGGCCGAGCCCGGACGACGCGCCGCTCACGATTGCAGTCCGGCCTTTGAGACCGAGATCCATGACTAGGTGGAGAGCACGCCGACGACGTCGCGCACGGCGTCGGACGATTTCTTCAGCAGGGCCTGCTCGTCGTCGGTCAAGTCGAGCTGGTAGATCGCCTCGATCCCTGCGGCACCAAGCTTGACGGGCACGCCCATGTAGAGACCGTCGATCCCGTACTCACCTTCGAGATAGGCGGTACAGGGGAGGACGCGCTTCTCGTCGAGCATGATCGAGTCGACCATCTGCGCAGCTGCAGCGCCCGGTGCATACCACGCGGACGTGCCGAGCAGCTCGACAAGCTCTCCGCCGCCCTTTGCCGTCCGCGTCACCATCTGCTCGATCTCGGCGTCGTCTACGAGCTTGCGCAAGGGGATTCCACCGACGGTCGTGGCGCTGACGACCGGCACCATCTGGTCGCCGTGGCCTCCGAGCACCGTCGCGGTGACGTCCTTCACCGACGCGTTCGTCGCCCAGGCGATGAACGTCGAGAACCGTGCGGTGTCGAGGATCCCCGCCATTCCAAACACGCGCTCCTTGGGCCAGCCCGAGACGTTCTTCGCGACGTGGCACATCGCGTCGAGCGGATTCGACACGATGATCAGGATCGCGTCCGGGCTCGCGGCGATCGCCTTCTCGGTCACGTCCTTGACGATCTTCTCGTTGGTCGCGACGAGATCGTCGCGGCTCATTCCAGGTGAGCGAGGGAGGCCCGCGGTGATCACGACGACGTCGGAGCCCGCGGTCTCGTCGTAGCTGTTCGAGCCGCTGACGCGCGGCTCGTAGCCGAGCACAGCGCCCATCTGGTTGATGTCGAGCGCCTTTCCCTGGGGCAGGCCTTCCTTGATGTCGACCAGGACGACGTCGGCGTAGTCGCGCGACGCCAGCGCCTGGGCACAGGTTGCACCGACGTTCCCCGCACCGACGACGGTGACCTTGCGCCTCATACGCGCACGCCGAGCTTCTCGATAATCGCGTCGGCGACCTCGCTCGTGCCGACCGCGCTCGGGTCGTTGCGCGTCGGCTTCATGTCGTAGGTCACGCTCTTGCCCTCGCGGATCACGTCTGCGATCGCGCCCTCGAGGTGGTCGGCCGCCGCCTGCTCGCCGAGG
>DATMZV010000090.1:0-29528 GCA_035573355.1 Gaiellaceae bacterium
TCGCATGGCGATCGATCCGCGCGTGGACATCGGCCACGTTCATCTGAAGGTGAGCGACATCGACCGTGCGCTCGGGTTCTATCGCGACATCCTCGGCTTCGAGGAGATGCAGCGCTACGGCGACCAGGCCGCGTTCATCTCGGCCGGTGGCTACCACCACCACATCGGCCTGAACACGTGGGAGTCGAAAGGAGGGTCACCTCCGCCGCCGGGGACGACCGGCCTGTACCACGTGGCGATCCGTTATCCGGACCGCAAGGCGCTCGGGCAGGCCCTGAAGCAGCTGGTCGAGGCGGGCGTCCCGATCGGCGGTGCGACGGATCACGGCGTGAGCGAGGCGATCTATCTCCGCGATCCGGACGACAACGGGATCGAGCTCTACCGCGACCGGCCGGAGGAAGAGTGGCCGCGCGCCGAAGATGGGAGCATGTCGATGGTTTCGGAGCCGCTCGACCTGGGCGCGCTCCTCGCCGAAGCAGAATTACCCGTTCGGGAATGAAGTCGAGTCGCCGCCGGATCCTCACGGTCGCCGGCTTGTTCGTCGCGTCGCTCTTCTGCGTCGCACTCGTCGGCGTGCGGAACATCCACACGGGGAACGTCAACTTCCGCTTCCTGATCTGGAACCTCTTTCTCGCCTGGATTCCGTTCCTGCTCGCGGTCCTCGTCTACGACCGCTGGCGTCGCCGGCGCGGCGGCGCGCTGCTTTTGGTGCTCGGTGGGCTCTGGCTGCTCTTCTTCCCGAACGCGCCGTACATCGCCACGGACTTCGTCCATCTGCAGCACGACCCGCTGTCCCCGTACTGGTACGACGCGGTCACGATCGCCGCGTTTGCGTGGCTCGGCGTGCTGCTCGGCTTCGCGTCGCTCTACCTGATGCAGACGGTCGTGAGGCAGTGGCGCGGCGTGGTCGCGGGTTGGGTCTTCGCGGTCTTCGCCATCGGCCTCGGCTCGCTCGGGATCTATCTCGGGCGTTTCCTAGATTTGAACAGCTGGGACGCCCTCGAGCATCCGAGCGTCCTGCCGCGGATCCTGCACGCGGTCGCCCGTAACCCGTTTGCCTACCAGGAGGCGATCGCGGTCACGTTCCTCTTCACCCTCGCGCTGACGTTCGCGTACTTCCTGCTCTACAACTTCGCCGCGCTGGGTCTCGAGCTCGATGCGGAGCGGTGAGCCGAGAGCCATGTCCCAGGGACAGTCCCTGGCACAGGTCCCTTTCCGCCGGGTGTAAAACTCGTCTGTGGCCTCGAAGCCCGTCGAGCAGCTCGATTCGGTCGTGATCCGGTTCGCCGGGGACTCCGGCGACGGAATGCAGCTGACCGGCGGCCGGTTCACCTCCGAGACGGCCATGCTCGGGAACGACCTGGCCACGTATCCGGACTTTCCAGCCGAGATCCGGGCGCCCGCGGGCTCCCTTCCGGGCGTTTCCGGCTTCCAGCTCCATTTCGCGGACCACGACATCCTCACGCCGGGCGACGCGCCGAACGTGCTCGTCGCGATGAACCCGGCCGCCCTGAAGACGAATCTCAACGATCTCCCGCCGAGCGGGACCCTCGTCGTCGACAGCGATGCCTTCACCGACCGGAACCTGACGAAGGCCGGCTACGACGGCAATCCGATCGAGGACGGTTCGCTGGAGGCCTACGAGGTGCACGCGATCCCGCTGACCTCGATGACGATCGAGGCGTTGAAGGAGATCGACGGGATCACGAAACGCGAGGCCGAGCGTGCGAAGAACATGTTCGCGCTCGGGCTCATGTCGTGGCTCTACGGCCGGCCGACCGAGGGGACGATCGCGTTCCTCGAGTCGAAGTTCGCGAAGCGACCCGAGATTGCCGCCGCGAACGTGAAGGCATTCCAGACCGGCTACGCGTTCGGCGAGACGACCGAGGCGTTCGCCGTGCAGTACGAGGTGAAGCCTGCCGCGCTGAAGCCGGGCCTCTACCGCAACATCACCGGAAACCAGGCGCTCGCGTACGGACTGATCGCCGCTTCCGTGAAGTCCGGGCTGCCGCTCTTCCTCGGCGCGTACCCGATCACGCCCGCATCGTCAGTGCTCGAGGAGCTCGCGCGCCACAAGAACTTCGGCGTGCGCACGTTCCAGGCAGAGGACGAGATCGCGGCGGTCGGCGCGGCGCTCGGCGCGAGCTTCGGTGGCTCACTCGGCGTGTCGACGTCGAGCGGTCCCGGCATCGTGCTGAAGCAGGAGACGATCGGGCTCGGCATCACGCTCGAGTTGCCGCTCGTGATCGTCGACGTCCAACGAGCCGGTCCGTCGACGGGCATGCCGACGAAACCCGAGCAGGCCGACCTGCTCGGAGTGCTGTTTGGCCGCAACTCCGAGTCGCCTGTTCCGGTGATCGCCGCCGCGACGCCGAGCGACTGCTTCGACGCAGCGTTGGAAGCGGCGCGCATCGCGATCAAGTACCGCACGCCGGTGTTCCTGCTCTCTGACGCCTACCTGGCGAACGGCTCCGAGCCCTGGCTCTTGCCCGACGTCGACGCGATCCCGGCAATCGACCCTCACTTCGCCTCGGATAACGGCGAGGACTTCCAGCCGTACCGGCGCGACGAGGAGACGCTGGCACGGCCCTGGGCGATTCCCGGCACGGCGGGCCTCGAGCACCGCATCGGCGGCCTCGAAAAGCAGGATGTCACCGGCAACGTCAGCTACGACCCGGACAACCACGACCTGATGGTGCGGTTGCGCGCGCAAAAGGTCGCCGGCATCGCGCAGGACATCCCGGAGCTCGAGGTGGACGATCCCGACGCCGCCGACACGCTCGTCCTCAGCTGGGGCGGCACCTATGGATCCGTCGCGGCGGCGGTGCGCCGCGTGCGCGGCGGTGGCAAAAAGGTCGCGCACGCACATCTGCGCTATCTGAATCCGTTCCCGCGCAACACCGGTGAGGTCCTGCGCGGCTACGAGAAGGTGCTCGTCCCGGAGATCAACCTCGGTCAGCTGCAAAAGCTCGTTCGCGCAGAGTTCCTCGTCGACGCGACCGGGTTCAATCTCGTGCGCGGCGTTCCGTTCCGTGCCAGCGAGGTCGCGGACGCGGTCGAGGCGATGGTGGACGCCTGACGCTCCTGTACGACAGTCCGGTCTCCGGCAACTGTTACAAGGTGCGCCTGCTGCTGGCGCTCCTCGGAATTCCGTACGAGCGACGCACGATGGACGTCGTCGACCGCTCGAACCGGCCCGAGGTCCTCGGCGGCCTGAACCCGTCGCTGCGCGTGCCGACGCTCGTGCTCGACGACGGACGGCCGCTCGGCGAGTCGGGCGCGATCCTCTGGTACTTCGGCGAAGGCACGAGATTCGTTCCCGATGACCCGTACGAGCGTGCCCAGGTCCTGCAGTGGATGTTCTTCGAGCAGTACGACCTCGAGCCCTCGATCGCCGTGGTCCGGTTCTGGGTCGCGTACTCCGGGAAGCCCGAAGCCTTCGCCGACCGGCTTCCCGAACGAACGGCGGCGGGCAACCGCGCGCTCGGGGCGCTCGAGCGTCACCTCGAGCGGCAGCAGTACCTCGTCGGCGACTGGTACTCGCTCGCGGACATCGCTCTGTACGGGTACACGCACGTGGCGCCGGAAGGCGGCTTCGACCTCGACCCGTACCCCGCAGTCCGCTCGTGGCTCGACCGCGTCGTCTCGGAGCCTGGTCACGTGCCGATCGAGGCGTGATGGATCGCCTTCGACCGTTCTGGGACTTCGACGACATCGACGGAAGCGAACGCCGTCTGCGCGAACAGCTCGAACGTGAGACGTCTGACTCGGGCCGTGCGGAGGTTCTGACGCAACTTGCACGTGTGGAAGGCCTGCGGGGCGACTTCGACGCCTGTGAGCGGCTGCTCGAGGAAGCCGAGACGGTCACAGGCACGAGCGAGGTTGCAAAGGTCCGGATCGATCTCGAGCGCGGCCGAAAGCTGCGTTCGAGCGGCGACCCGGCCGCGGCGCTGCCTCTCTTCGAGTCTGCCTTCGCCTGCGCCTCCGACGACGGTCAGGACTTCCTCGCGGGTGACGCGCTGCACATGTGCGCGATCTCCGTCGACAACATCGACGCGACCGAGCAATGGACGCGGCGCGGGCTCGAGTTCGGCGAGCGTCGACCCGAGGCGTCATATTGGGCGGGGCCGCTCCTCAACAACCTGGGCTGGGCGTACTACGACGCCGGCGACCATCGCAGAGCGCTGGAGCTGTTCGAGCAGGCGCTCGAGGTTCGGCTCCGCGATCCGGACAACGAGGCCGCGATCGTCTTTGCACAGGAGGCGGTCGAAACCGCGCGACAGGCGCTCGCCTAACCGGATGTCGTCTCGAAGCGCTCGAGACCGTCGTCCGGCAGCGTTTCCCAGGCAGCGACGGATCTGACGTAGATGTGCGCGCTCGGACGCGCGGCGAACTCGTCGTCCAGCGCACTCGCCCGCACGCTCGTGATCTCCGAGTTCGGCCAGCCGCCGCCGAAGAGATTCGAGCCGCACCTCTTGCAGAACGTCTTCGCGCTTCCGCCGGGTGGCTCGAAGGTCTCCAACAGGTCCCCACCCTCGAGGATCCGGATCGAGGTCGAGCGCACGCGTCCGTTCAACGTACCGGTGCCGCCCGAGAGCTTCTTGCAGCTTGCGCAGTGGCAGTAGCGAAGCGTCTCGGGCGCTTCGGAGACCTCGAACTTCACGCCGCCGCAGAGGCAGCTTCCTCGGAGAGCGGTCACGCCGGGAGCCTAGCCGTCGGTCTATCATCGAAACGTGGCCACGAACGGCAAGCTCACCGCGAAGGACTACAAGACCGACCAGGAGGTTCGCTGGTGCCCGGGCTGCGGCGACTACGCGATCCTCGCCGCGCTGCAGTCGTTCATGCCGGAGCTCGACATCCCGAAGGAGAACATCGTCTTCGTCTCAGGCATCGGCTGCGCGGCGCGGTTCCCGTACTACATGGAGACCTACGGGATCCACTCGATCCACGGCCGCGCACCCGCGATCGCGACCGGTCTCGCCACCTCGAGGCCCGACCTGTCGGTGTGGGTGGTGACCGGCGACGGCGATTCGCTGTCGATTGGCGGCAATCACCTGATCCACGCGCTGCGGCGAAACGTGAACGTCAAGATCCTCATGTTCAACAACGAGATCTACGGGCTGACGAAGGGGCAGTACTCGCCGACGAGCCCGCTCGGAACGCGCACGAAGTCGACGCCGATGGGCTCGCTGGACTGGCCGTTCAATCCGCTGTCGCTCGCGATCGGGGCGGAAGCTTCGTTCGTCGCGCGCGCGATCGACACCGACCGCGCGCACCTGACGGATGTGCTGCGCGCTGCGGCCGCGCACAAGGGCAGCGCGTTCGTCGAGATCTTCCAGAACTGCAACATCTACAACGACGGCGCGTTCGACTTCGTCCGCGAGAACAAGGAGAACCGCATCTACCTCGAGCACGGGAAGTCGATTCGATTCGGTGACGACGGCGAAAGGGGTGTGCGGCAGCGCGGGGATGGAAGTGTCGAGGTCGTCGACGTGACGGACGAATCGGAGCTCCTCGTCCACGATTCGCACCATGCGGAACCGAGCGCGGCATTCGCCCTCAGCCGGCTCACTCAGTCGACGTGGGGGACGACGCCGATCGGCGTCTTCAGGGATGTCGAGCGCCCGGTCTACGACGAGCTGATGGCCGACCAGCTCAACGCCGCGCGGGAGAAGCAGGAAGGCGACATCGCCGCCCTCCTGCACTCCGGCGATACCTGGACGCTCTAGCCGGCCGAGGAATCCGTCTTCCAGAGGCCGATCGGGTTTCCCTCCGTGTCGGTTCCCGTGGCGAACCAGCCCATGCCGGGAACCGGCTGCGGGTCGTCGGCCTTCCCTCCCAGCTCGTTGACGCGTGCGGCGCCGGCGTTGATGTCATCGACCTCGAAGTAGATGCGGATCGCACCCGTGTCTCCGGGAAACACGGCCGCGCCGGTGTCTTCGCTGAGCCGGGTCATGTGGTACTCCGTCGGGCCCTCCATCGAATCGAACTGCCAGCCGAAGAGGTTGCCGTAGAACTCGCGCGCGCGGTTCGTGTCCTTCGCGGGTATTTCGAAATGAACGGGCTTTCCAGCCATTGTTTCTCCTCTCTGATGCGGTGTCTCCGACGATATCCGTTGCGCTACAGCGGTTGGGTTACGGAGTGGTGCCCGCGCGCCGGCGCGGCCTCGTCGCGAGATATTTCGCCTTTGCGTTCGCGAAGAACTCGGGATCACGCTCGTCCTCGCCGATGAGCCAGTCGACGAACGCATCGCTGTACTGCGGCGAGCCGAACTTCGGGACGTGGACGAACTCGGGCCTCGTGTCTTCGCTGATGGCGTGCACACGCCGCACGCTGAGAATGTCGAACGCATTGACGCTGTAGCCGTCGAGCCTCGCGTTCACCTCTCGGATTACTTCCTTCTGGCGATACGGATGCGACTGGTCCGGGTCGACCTGCCCGTACAGCGGCGCGTGCGGGTCGGTCGTCAGGCGGATCAACGTCGGCCGTCCTTGGTCGTCTCGCTCGGCCGTCTCGATTACCGCAACCTCGGCACCGTCGGGCGCGTGCATCACCTGGCGGATGTTCGCGAGCCACTGTGACCGCGTCGCGTCGAGCTGGCGCTTGATGAAGTCGCGCACGTCCGCGCCGGTCGCCGGTTCGCTCTTCGCGCCGTGCCGGAAGTAGAGGCCGCCTCTCGTGAAGGCGATGTGCTCCCCTCCGTCCGCGCTCCGGTGGCGACCTTGCCGCGTGAACACGAGGGGCGAGACCGCGGCCTCGACGACCACGGCCACTGCCGGACGGCCGCCGCGCGTCACCTCCTCGAGCGTGAAGGCCTCGAACTCCGGTTCCGCGTAGCGGGCGAGCTGCTCGTGGATCAACTCCTCGTCGACGTCGCCTCCGGCGAGGACGACGACGCCGCCTCCCGAGTTCGCCATGGCGGCGACGTCCCGGACGAGCTCGAGTTGGGCGCCGCTCGAGCTCGGGTCGAAGCTCTCCTTCAGCTCAACACGCTTCGAGCTCCGCTTCGCCTCCGCCGCCCGCTTGACGAATCTCTCCGCGTTGGGGGCCACCTGCGCATCGTCGCACGATCAAGGCTTGAAGCCTTGACACATGCGCCGTGTGCGGCAACTCTTGGTGCCGATTAGAGGCCGGTTAGCGGTTGCAACGAAGGTGGGGGTCATGGCCTTGAAAGACAGAGTCTGGGTCGGCGTGTGCGCCGTGGCAGTCGCCTCGGGCCTTCTCGGCATCCAGCCGGCCGGCGCGCAGGCTCAGGTCGCACCGACCTGTGACGCCTCTTCGTACTCGCTGGCGCTCCAGTCCCTGACGGGACCGCCGCGCGCGGACCTGATCATCCGGATCGCCGCGAAGGTCCCGGACTGTGTGCTGCCGGAGTCCGTGAGCGCGCAGGTCAAGCTCCTGCCGTTCAAAGGCGCGCCGGCCAAGACACTCGCGTTCAGCGAGGTTCCGGCGCCCGGCGGCGTGGCCACCGTGAACCTCGGGCGAGTTCCGAGGCTCCGGCGCGTCCAGGCAACGGTCTCGTTCGGTGCGGAGATCAGCCTCGCCGGCCAGGCGAAGACGCTCCTCAAGCCCGACCTCGTGCTCACGCGCGCCTACACCGCCCGATCCGTCCTCCTGGGACGCCCTTTCTTCGTCGTCGCGATCGTCCGGGAGCGCACCAAGGACGTCGGGCTCGCGGCGATCGTCACCGTCTCGGCAGGCGGCTCCGCGCTGGCCACGCAGAACGTGACGGTGGGCGCTCGGCGCCGCGTGGTGGTGCAGGTTCCGGTTTCGCTGACGGAGCTCGGCCGGATCCGGCTCACGGTCACAGTCACGCCTTCGGCTCCCGTCGAGACGACGCTCAAGAACAACACCCGCCGCACGAGTGTCGAGACAACCGAGTTCAGGCTGCAGGAGTCGGCGACGCTCGTTCAGAGCTTCGCCGGCTACGGCGGCCAGTTCAACCACCATGTCTATGCGGCGATCTCCCGGTCCGTCGGCGTCACCGACAACAACGTGGGCGACATGGAACGAAAGATGCGCGCCCTTCATCCCGAGTTCTCCCGGATCTTCTTCAACGGGACCGCCTTCAACGATGCCGACCGGATGCAGTCCTTCATCCGTACCGTTCAACTCGCGCAGAGCACGGGGACGGTGATCAACATCACCTGGCAGGGCGGTGTGCTAAACGTCGCGAACGGAACGATCCCGAAGTTCGCGAACGTCCTGATCGACCTCGTTCGCAACCGCGGCATCACCAACCTGCGCTGGCTCACGCTCCAGAACGAGCCCAACCGCACCAAGATCACGAAGCAGGCCTACGAGGCGCAGTACCGGGCCCTCGACCCGTACATCCAGAGCATCCGCGGCCAGGTCAAGTACATGGGAGGAGATCTCGTGCGCGGCCCCGACGTCGGTGCGCCGGATCAGGACGCCTGGTTCCAGTACATGGCGACGAACATGGCCGACATCCTCGACGCCTACTCGATCCACGTCTTCTGGGACTACTGGGACGCGCAGAAGCTCGTCGACCGGCTCACCGAGGTCCGGGCGATCGTCGACGCCCTGCCTGAGGCGGGCCGGAAGCCGCTCTACGTCGCTGAGTACGGGGTTCGTGGCCTGCGCAAGTTCAACGATCTTCCCGCCGGTGACCCGGGCGTCTGGCAGGACGGCACGCCGATCACGCAGACGAACATCAGCGCCTTCCAGCACGCGTGGTTCGACATCCTTGCCGCGCGGCTCGGCTACATGGGGACGAGCAAGTGGGACTCGTACTTCGGGAAGTACGACAACGGAACGCAGGCGTACTTCATGATCGGGAGCCCTGCGAACGGCTGGCCGCTCTATCCGCTCTACAACTTCGTGCACCTGTTGACGTCAACGGTGAAGCGAAATTGGCGCACGGTCAACGTCGACGGCATTCCCGATACGTCGAGGCTGCTCGCGGCCTATGTCGGCAAGAAGGGGGAGCACACGGTCGTCGGGCTCGATACCGCGGGCGCGCAGCTCAACGCGCTCTCCGACCTACAGGTTCCCTACACGCTCGGGGGCCTGCCGCCCTCCCAGAAGTTTCATCTTGCAATCTGGAACGAAGCAGGCGACGGGGTCGTCGGTCCGTCGAAGATCGTCACCTCTGACGCCGCGGGGGTCGTCACGTTCGCCGCGCCACAGCATGGGGTGTTCGCGCTGACCTCGCTGCGCCTGGCCTAACCACCCGCCCACCTGTAGGTTGATCCTTCGGGCCCGCCCTGGGGAAGCCGTGCGGGGAGCGAACAGAGAGGGGGAGGAATGCCGCAGAACCCACCAGAGGGCTATCCGCGTGTGATGCCGTATCTGCTGTACAAGGATTCGGACGCTGCGCTCGAGTTTCTCGTGAGCGCGTTCGGCTTCACCGAGAAGATGCGCCTGACCGGCGACGACGGCCGCATCAACCACGCCGAGGTCAGCGTCGGCGACGGAGTGATCATGTTCGGCACGCCGGAAGGCGACTACAAGAATCCCGACGAGCTCGGAGGAAGGACGGGGAACATCTACGTGTACGTCGACGACGTCGACGCCCACTACGAGCACGCCAAGCAGGCCGGTGTGACGATCGCGCGGGAACCCGAGGATCAGTTCTACGGTGACCGGAATTACCTCGCGCACGATCCGGAGGGACATGAGTGGTACTTCGGAACGCACGTCCGCGACATGACCGATGACGAAATGCAGTCAGCCGGCGTCGCTACCAACTAGAGGAGGCAGCATGTACGCACGCGTTGCGAGCTTCAAGATGAACGAAGGGATTGACGAGACGATCGATCAGATTCGAAACGATGTCGAGAACGACAATCGCCCGCCCGGCCTCGAGGATGCAAAGGGCATGATGATGCTCGTCGACCGCTCGAGCGGGAAGACGATCGGGATCACGCTCTTCGACAGCGAAGACGCGATGAAGAAGGGCGACGAGGCGCTGAATTCGATGTCTCCCTCAGGTGGCGGCGCCCGCACAGGTGTCGAGTTCTACGAGGTCGCCGTCCAGTCGATGAGCTAACGAAAGGAACAGCCGGCGCCACGGATCGCGGCGCCGGCTGTCCTGTCGCTCGCTCAGGTGTTGTTGTTGGTGGTGTTGCCGTTGTCGTGATCGCAATGCGACGAGCTCGACTGTGGGGTCGTCGTCGTGGCGGTCGTTGCGGCGCCGGACGACTTTGAGCTCGAGCTTCCGCCGCTTGCGGCGATGGCTACACCCGTGCCGCCTAGGGCCAACGCCGTGGCGGTGGCGAGCAAAGCGGCGTGCTTGGGTCGGAACACGTGTGACCTCCTTTCGGTCGTGGTGTTCCTCAAATGGAACTCCTGGCTCTTAAGAGCAGCCGAAGACGGGTCTAAGAAGTCGGTGAGACTTCAGCAGGGCGCGAGAGGAGGTCGTACCTCACGACTTCGCGGAACCCGAGACGTCGATAAACCGATTCGCCGAGCGCGCTCGACTGGAGGTACGCCAGCTCGGCCCCGTTTGCGAAGCCCTTGTGCACCGCATGAGCCGTAATGGTTGCGCCGTAGCCGCGACCACGGTCCTGGGAAGGAGTCGCGACATTGAAGACCCCAACGTCGTCATCGACGACATAACTCGCCGCCGTGGTTACGTCGCGACCATCGACTCGGCCGAGGAACAACTCGTATCCGTCCAGGCTTGTGACCTCTGGCATGTAAAGCGGCGTGAGAAAACCCTCAGGCGCACCGAATCCCTCTGTCGCGATTGCCAGTGCCTGAGCGAACCCGTCCGCGGATTTGACGTGGACGATCTCGAGCTCTGACGCTGCGGGTCCCACGAGGTCACCCGCGTTCGCCACCATTCCGGGCATGTGCTCCACCGCAGTGAGCCCGAGTTCGCGGGCCGTCTCGACCACCGCCGGCGTCTCCTCGTTCCGAACGACGACGCCTGGTGCAATTCCGTTGGCCTCGATCTCCGCGAGGGCGTCGGGAAGCGCGGTCGCGGAAGAGTCCTCGTCGGGCCAGACCCCGTTGAACGAGGGGATCGGCAGGGTCGGGAAGGTGACGAACGCGTAACCGTCTCGCCGCTCGAACCGTGCCCCTTCCATCACCGCAGCCAGGCGTTCAGCCACGGTGCAGAGCGCGAGGTGCAGCCGCAGGCCCTCGTTCATGCGACGACTACTCTAATCCGCGGCTTCGGAGGTGGCGACCGTAAGTCGTTCGCGGCGTCGCAACGGCGGTGTGATGAACACGGCCACAACCGCACCCACCAGAGCGACGACCGCCGCGAGTGTGAAGGCGATCGTGTAGCCGTCGACCGAGGGGACGTTCGTTCCCCGGATCGTGTGAGCAGTCAGGAGGGCGGCACCGACCTGGCCGCCGACGACGCCGCCGACGGTGCGGGCGACCGTGTTCATCCCCGTGGCGACTCCGGTCTCCGTCGGTCGCACGGCCTCGGTGATGAGCGTTGCCATCGCCGCGAAGGCGAATCCCACACCGACACCGAGGATCAGCATCGCGACGAGGATCTGCCACGGCTTGTCATGCCACTCGGCGAGCCCTGCGGCGGAGATGGAGACGAGGAACATCCCCGCGGCGAGCGGCCATTTGAACCCGGTCCGCCGCCCGATCAGCCCGGCGATCGGCCCGGCGAAGAGCAGTGCGAACGAGCTTGGCAGGAGATAGAGGCCTGCCTTCGTCGCACTCGCGTCGAAGCCGTAGTCGACCACCCGCTGGATTGCGGCCGGGAGACCGTGCGCCGTCTCGACGAAGTTCGGCACGAGCACGAACGTCCCGAACATGGCGAAGCCGGCGATGAGGGCCGTGATGTTCGTGAACAGGATCTCCCGTCGGGCGAGCATCCGCATGTCGACCATCGGCTCTGTGACGTGGAGCTCCGCGTAACCCCAGGCGACGAGGAAGACGAGCGCCGCGGCGCCGAGGCCCAGCGTGCGGCCGGACGTCCAGCCCCAGCTTTCTCCTTCCGTCAGCGCAAGGAGCAGCGAGATCAACCCGCCGGACAGGAGCACTGCGCCGACATAGTCGACACGCCCCGGTGTCTTTACCGGCGACTCGGGCACGAAAAGGTACACGAGCACCATCGCGATACCGATCCCGACGGCACCGACGATGAAGAGCCAGCGCCACGAGACGTTGTCGACGATCACGCCGGACAGCACGATCCCGAAGCCTCCACCGATCCCGAAGACGGCCGACACGAGCCCGATCGCGACGCCGACCTTCTCACGCGGGAACTCGTCGCGGATGATCCCATAGCTCAAGGGAAAGACAGCTGCGCCGGCGCCCTGCACGGCGCGCCAGGCGATCAGCGACCAGATGTTCCACGCGGCGGCCGCACCGACCGAGCCCACGAAGAAGATTGCGAGCGAGATCACGAGCAGGCGTTCCTTGCCGTACTGATCGCCCAGCTTGCCGAGGATCGGCGTTGCAACCGACGCGACGAGCAGGAAGACCGTCAAGACCCAGGTGACCCAGGTCGTCGTCGTGTGCAGGTCCTGCTGCAGGGTCGGCAGAGCAGGGATGACCATCGTCTGCTGCAGCGCGAACGCGATCCCCGCCAGCGTGAGGATCGCGAGCGTCACGTTGTAGTGCTGTCGCTCGCGTGCCACTGGGCGTCGGCAGCCTAACGATGCGACTTAGGATCCCGGCGTGACCCGGCTCTACACCGACGACGCCGAGCTCTACGACATCGCCTTCGACTGGGACATCTCCGACGAGGCCGACTGGCTCGTTTCCCGGTTGGAGGCGACCACGGTGCTCGAGCCCGGGTGCGGCGGCGGCCGGATGCTCGAGGCGCTCGCGGACCGCGGCTGCAAGGTGGCCGGAATCGACCGCTCCCCGCGGATGGTGGAGATCGCTCGCAGACGATTGGGGACGAGGGCCGACGTATTCGAGGCCGACATGACGCATTTCGATCTCGGGACGACATTCGACGGCGCCGTCTGCCCGATCAACACGCTCCTTCATCTGAGCGGCGTCGAGCTCGGCCGGCATCTCCATCTGATGGCGCGCCATCTCGAGCCGCGTGCGCGGTATCTCGTGCAGGTCGGGCTCGTCGGGGCAGAGCAGGAGCCGTTCGCCGGCTCGCACTGGGAGGCGAGCCGCGGCGACACCAGTCTTCGTGTCGACTGGGTCGACGAGGAGCTCGACGTCGTGCAGGGCAGCTCGCGCCAGCGGTCGCGGATCGAGGTGCTGTCCGGGCCACGCACTGGCGAGGTCGTCGAAGAGGTGCACGAGATGACGGCCTGGACGCCCGCGACCTGGGCGGAGGTAATCGCAGCGTCCCCTTTCGAGGAGGCAGCGACCTACGACGGCGGCACGGAGGCACAGTGGCCCCAGGTCGACGCCACGGCAACGGGCGGACTGCTCTGGCACGAGCTCGTGGTCCGAGGCTGACCCGTGCCGTTCGGGCCGTGCCGGGACCAGAGGTGACGGAGCCCGCTGGGAGACAACGGGCTCCGTCTTCGGCCCCCTCCGGACCGAACTTGTCTAGTCGCAGGCGCGCACGGTGCGGTCGAGCGTCACGAACCGGTCGAAGGCGACGCTCACGCGGGCACGGATCGTGGAGCGCTTCTTCACAAGCAACCGTGCGCGGAACGGCGACCGGCTGTCCGTCAGCATCTGCCGGCCGTTCACGAGGAACGTCGCAGACTGGACGCCCGGCCCGGAGACGGTTGCAGTCACGATGCCGCAGCCGCCCCGGCGAGCGGCCGTGAAGCGCACGGCCGGGCGCGCCCGGCAACTTGCGCCCGAGCACGAGACGAGGTTGTGGAGCCGCGCAACGAGCGACGCTTTCAACGCGTCGTAAGCGGGGTTCGCATGCTGACTCTGAAGCTCGTCCGGATCCTTGCGCAGGTCGTAGAGCTCGCGGTCGCCGTTCGCGTACTCCGCGTACTTGTAGTGCTGCGTTCGGATCCCGTCGAAGTGGCCAGCACCCGGTGAGTTGTCGAGCAGGACGTCGCGGCCGATCTCCATGCCTGGGTCGTGCCAGAACGGGAGGAGAGACACGCCGTCCTCGGTACGACCGGCCCGCACGTTCGCGGCGTCGAGGATCGTCTCGGCGTCGTCGACGTTCATCGCCAGCTGGCTGCGATGGACGCCGCGGGGCAGCGACTTGTTCGCGGTCCAGCGCATCAGGAGCGGCAGGTGGATGGACGGCTCGTACCAGAGCACCTTGCCGTTCGCGACGCGGTGCTCTCCGTGGAAGAAGCCGTTGTCGGACGTGAAGAGGATCAACGTGTTGTCGAGCTCGCCGGTCTGACGGAGCGTCTCGACGATCGACGAGATCGCTTCGTCCACGGACATCAGCGTCTCGCGGCGTTGTTGCCAGTTCTCCTGGATCGCCGCGATCCGGCGCGCGTTCAGCAGCGGCCGGCGCCTGATCACCTGTGGCTTGTCGGAGACGTCGGCCTCGTTGAAGCTCGGCGGCCTTGGCAGCGGTGTCCCTTTCAACGCGTCGTGGTGGCGCGGTGCCGGAACGGGGGTGCCGAGCTGGGGCGGATCGTCGGGCTCGCGGGGCGTACCGGAATGATCTCCGAGGAATGCGACCCAGAGGAAGAACGGTCCCTGCGTGGCCCGGCGCTTGATGATCTCGTTCGCCTTGTCCCGGTAGACGTCGGTCTGGTAGCACGACGGCTGCGGGGTGGCGCAGAACGTGTGCAGCGTTCCGCCTTCGTTCAGCGTGTAGTTGTAGTACCGGTAAGTCGTCGGGTCGACGGATCCATGCCATTCGCTCCAGCCCGGTGGGATCTCCGTCGGATTCTGGCGGCCGTAGCCGTTCAGGAACTTGCCGAGGTGGACCGTGTAGTACCCGCCCCGCTGCAGCCAGACCGCGAGTGTGTTCGATTTGTCGAGCGCCTGATAGCCACCCTGCGGCGGCGCGTTTCCGCGGACATTGTTGTTGTGCGAGTACTGGCCCGTCAGGAAGGTTGCGCGCGACGGACAGCAGAGCGAAAACGAATCGAAGTTGTTGTCGAACGTCACGCCCTGATCACCGATCAGGCGGCGAACGTTCGGAAGCACGGCCATCTCCGCGAGCGTCTGGTCATCCGTTTCCAGGACGAGGACGTTGGGGCGCTGTGGAGCTGCGGCCGCCTGTGCGGTGCTTCCATGGTGCTGGGCACCAACGGCGATTCCTGCGGCGAGCGCCAGCGACGCCGCGATCGCGAGTCCGAGCCTGCGTTTCATCGCTATTCCCCCCTGTTGCGAAACCAGTGCTCCCGTTATTCCCGCTGGGTGTGTGGGAGCCGTGTCGCTCCCGCAAGGATTTCGTTAAGCAGCGAGCCGCTCTTCGGCCGCCCGCTCGTGGACGAGGACCCCAGCGCGAGAGCGAAGCCACACGTACAACGAGACAGACAAGCCGGCGACACCGGCGACGGTGAATGCGAGCTCCGTCCCGCCGGCTGCTGCGAGCCAGCCGGAGAGGATTCCGCCCAGGGTGCCCGTGCCGGCAAAAGCAAAGAAGTAGATGCCGATCAACCGGCCACGAAGGTGGTCGGGCGCGGCGAGCTGGATCAGCGAGTTCGAATTCGACGACCACGTCGTGAAGCAGATTCCCCCGAGGAACAGGAGTAGCGCGATGAGGACGGTGGAGCGCAGGGGTGCGATCAAGAGCTCGCTGAGAGCGAAGCCGCCGCTCCCGAGCGCGGTCGTTCCGACGGTGGCACGGCTCACGTGCGCAGACACGAGCGCGCCGATCAGCGCGCCCACTCCGAAGACCGCCGACAGAATGCCGAAGGTCTGCGGGCCGGCGTGGAGCGTGTGCTTCGCCAGCACCGGTAGCAGCACGTTGAAGTTGAGGCAGAAGGTGCTCATGACGAAGACGAGGACGAGCATCAGCGCGATCTGCTCCTCGTGCCGTGCGTAGGAGATGCCTTCCTTGAGGCCCGTCAGGAGCGTTCTCGGGCGCTCGCGGCGCTCGACAGCGTGGAACTCCGAAGGCCGCATCAGCAGCAGCCCGGCGATGACGGCGACGTAGCTGACCGCGTTGAGCGCGAAGCAGATACCTGTCCCGGTCGTCGCGATCAGAACGCCTGCCAGCGCCGGCCCGAAGATGCGTGCGCCGTTGAAGAGCCCCGAGTTGAGACTGATCGCGTTCGGCAGCTCAGCCGGGCCGACCATCCGGAAGGTCAGCGACTGGCGGGAAGGAGCGTCGAGCACCTGGACGAGCCCCATCAGCGCGGCGATGACGTAGACCTGCCACGGCTGCACGACTCCGGTGAGGGCGAGGACCGCCATCGTCGAGGCGAGCACCATCTGGGTGATCTGGGTTCCGATCACCGTCCGCCACGAGTCGAGCCGGTCGACGATGACTCCCGCGATCAGGCTGAAGAGCGTGAACGGCATGAACTGGCAGAGCGCCAGAATCCCGACCGCGACCGGGGAATGCGTCAGCGAGAGGATGAGCCACGCCTGCGCGACGCGCTGCATCCATGTCCCCGTGTTGGAGATGACCTGGCCAGCGAAGAAGAGGCGGTAGTTGCGGTGCTTACGAACGCTCGAGAACGTGCGGGCGCCTGCCCTGAGGATGGCTGCCGTCAAGCCTCGTCTCCAGCGAGCAGATGGGTAAGCGGCTCGATCGCGGCGTCGATCGCCTCGAGCTCGTCCGGATCGAGCGAGCGCAGCCGCGCCGACAGCCAGGCCGTGCGCTTCGACTTGACGGAGCGGAGCACCTTGTGGCCAGCGGCCGTCAGCGTCAGCCCGACGCGGCGCTGATCGCCCTCGACGGGCGCACGGCCGACGAGCCCGGCTTCCTCGAGCCGCGTGACGAACTTCGACATCCCCGGCACGGACATGCGCTCGAGGGCGGCGAGCTCGCGTACCCCGATTCCCGGACGGATCTTGATCTGAACGAGGAGCGAGACCTGGCCGCCGGTGACCCCGAGCGAGTGGACCTCCCGCCGGAGCTGCCTGTTGAGCTGCAGGAGAACCGGGCGAAGGCGGTTTGCGAGGACTGTTGGATCGGAGGCGACGGCTGGCATTTCGTTAACCAGGTTAACTAATCGGCCGGCTTTGCCGTCGGCTTGAGGCGTAATCCCTCTTCCGGGGGGCACAATGGCGTCCGTGGCACGGAAACCACTCGAAGATGTGGCCAGGGGTCTGAAGGTGCTGGGCGAGCGGCTGTCCCAGACGACGGGCGGCGGCGATCCGGCCGAATGGATTTCGGATCAGCTCCGGCGGCCGGAGCCTGCGCGGACGATGCCCGAGCTCCAGGCCGAGCTCGACGCTCTCGTCGGACTCGAGACGGTGAAGGAGCAGGTGCGGGCGCTCGTCGCTTTTCTCCAGGTTCAGGCCGAGCGTCAGCGGCACGGGCTCCCGGAGGTTGCGACCTCGCAGCATCTCGTCTTCCTCGGGAATCCAGGGACGGGCAAGACCACGGTCGCGCGGCTGCTCGCGGAGATGTACCGAGCCATGGGCTTGCTGAGCCGCGGCCATCTCGTTGAGGTCGACCGGGCCGGGCTCGTTGGGCAGTACGTCGGCATGACGGCGATCAAGACCGACCGGGTGATCCGGCGCGCGCTCGACGGCGTCCTCTTCATCGACGAGGCGTACGCGCTCGCGCCGGGAGACGAACGCCAGGACTTCGGGCCTGAGGCGATCGAGACGCTGCTCAAGCGAATGGAGGACTACCGGCACCGCCTCGTCGTGATCGTGGCCGGCTATCCCCGGCTGATGCATCGTTTTCTGCAATCGAATCCCGGGCTGCGCTCGCGGTTCTCGCGCGAGATCACGTTTCCCGACTATTCGACCAACGATCTCGTGGAGATCACGCGGAAGCTCGGCGCGGAGTACGAGTATTCACTCGACGAGGACGCCGTCGAGGCGCTGCGGCAGATTCTCGGTCGCGCCGCGCGCGGCGAAGGCTTCGGAAACGCGCGCTTTGCCCGCACGTTGTTCGAGCAGGCGCTCAATGCACAGGCGCTACGGCTCGCCGGCGTGCAGGGCGCTGAGCTCGCAGACCTCGAACGGTCGGAGCTGATGACGCTTCGCGGCGACGACCTCGTCGTCGCTGCCCGGGCACTGGGCGAGGACGGCTCGGACGAATCGCGAGCCGGGTTCTGGCGGCGTCGACGCTAGGTCGGCTCGAGGTTCAGTTCAGCCAGGCTGCGACGAGGAAGGCAATCGCAGCCGCGGCAGCCGCAGCAACGAGCAGCAGGTTCAGGGCGAGCAGGATCGTCAGCGTCTGAGGTCGCCGCTTCGAAGCCCCCGCAGCTGCGCTTGACGGTCGTCCCCAGCCCACCGCGCCGGCGAGCACGTTGGTGATGAACTGGTTGAGGCTGATGCCGCTGCGGTCCGCAGCACGCGCGAGTTCCTCGTGGAGGCCCGCGGGCATGCGGAGCAGCAGGCGCCCGCTATTTCGCGCTGACCGCTGACGCGGCTTGGCGGCGGCGTCTTCCTGCGGCGCTTCCCCGACGGCTTCTGGAGTCGCCATACCACGAGTTTAGGGGCTTCTCGTTGCCCGCACAACGCAAATCTCCCTCGAAATCGTCATGAAGCTTGGCCAGTCCGGAGGCGATCAGCCTCGATGCGTGCGTCTGCGAGACGCCGAGTCGCGCCGCAATCTCGCTTTGCTGGAGATCGCCGAAGTAGCGAAAGCCCAAAGCCTGGCGTTCACGGGGGTCGAGCGAGCGCAGGCCGCTCTCGATGGCGAGACGATCATCGGCGGCGTCGAAGTCGTCCTGCGGCCTAGCGGCATTCGATGCATCGGCAAGCGTGAGCGGCGCCCGTGCCTGTTCCGCACGCAGTGTTTCGGCGAGCTCCTCCTGGTCGAGCTCCGCCGCAGCCGCGAGCTCTGAGGAGGTCGGGTCTCGGCACAGGTCGGCGGCGAGCTGGGTGCGAGTCGTGCGGACGCGGACGCTCGCCTCCTGATAACGCCGAGGTATCCGGATCGCGCCGCAGCGATCGCGCAGGTGCCGCTTGATCTCACCGAGGATGTTCGGGATCGCGAACGCGGCGAACTCGACCTCCCGGTCGCGCTCGAAACGATCGACCGCCTTGATGAGGCCGATCGAGCCCACCTGCACGAGATCCTCGAGACGCTCGCCGCGGTTCGCATACGGGCGGGCGATCGACACGACCAACGGGATGTACGCCTCGATCAGGCGTTCTCGAGCGGAGAGGTCCCCCTCCTCTCGATACGCGCGCAGCAACTCCGCTGACGAGTTGTACGAGCGAGCCAACCGTTCCGCCGCAACGATCGTCATTTCTCTCATCGACACTGTAGACATTTCCAAATTCATTTTCAAATCGCGCGGGTGCGCGCAACGAACATTGGGTAGTTGTTTCTCGGATGGTCTTGTCTTCGCACGGAGGACTGGTGGGAGGAAGGCAACATTCGCGAGGGCCAACGGGAAGCTGGGGAGGGCTCGCCCTGCTGCTCGTTGCTGCGCTCGCCGCGATTGCCTTTGCTGCGCCTGCGCGTGCGGACGAGAACTTCCAGACGAGCTCGACACCGCCGTTGCGGATCGATCGATCGGCAGCCTTGGTCGTTGCCGAAGTCGATGCCGCAGCGGTGCCCGACGTGATCGTTCCGGCGTCCGCTACCGCTGCGGCTCCGGAGTCGGTGGCCACGGAAAACCCTGCAAATGAGGTCTCCTCGGTGGACGACGCAGTGTCGCCGGCGGAAGCTACGACGCAATCTGGAGCGATATCACTCCCTGCCGTCGTGCAAGCGCACGTTCGTCGCGCGTCCTCTAATCCGGGGCTCTCACGCAGAACGCCGGGGCAGTATCACAGCGTCACACAGCAGTATCAGCCGTCGCTCGAGCGCCGCGCGACAGTCGACCACGCGGCGCGCTCCGAAACCGAACCGCCAGTCTCACCTCCCGCGCCCGACAGCCCTGAGGAGACGAACGGTGAGAGCGCCGGCAGCGGTTCCAATTACGGAACGAATTGCGCTGATCTGTCCACAGAAACCGCGCCGATCTGTTCCGAAGGTAGTGCTCATAACAGCGATTGGAATTGCGAGTGGATCGCGTACTGCAGCACAGAGATCCCACCGGTCGAGACGGTTCCAGCAGCACCTGAATGCGCCGTTTCCACTCCGAGCGCCGGCCAGTATCAGCAGGCAGACGGGCAGTATCAAAGCGACCCGGCGTGCGAACCGGCTCCGGTCGAGACCGGATGCGGTGCAGCTGGTGCCGTCACGCCTGCGGTTTCCGCTCCGGACTCGACCACGGCACCGGTACCTGCAGACCTTCCGCCGACTCAACCCCAGCCTGCGGAGCAACCGACGACAGCACCGGCCGTCGCACGGCCACATGGCAGTACCGACGGTCGCGCTGAGTCCCCGCTCACGGCGGCTCAACAGGAAGCCCGCGACAGCGAAGGCTGGTCACAGGTGAGCACGAGCCATGCGGCTGCGGACCCGCCTGTCGCTCCGGCTTCCGCTTCAGCGCCGGCTGCCGTTATTCGAGCCGAGCCGGTGCCACGCGGCGATGTTTCCAACCGGGCTGAGCCCTCACCGATTACTTCCGTGGAGCCGCGTCAGTTCCGTCTGGCACTGGCGGCGCCGCCGCTCGGCAACCTCGCGAACGTTCCGGTCTCTTCACGCGGTGAAGCTGGTCGCGGCGGGGCCTGGCTGCTCGTCTTCGCGGTTCTGCTGGCCGGCGCCGCGGCTCTCGGTCTCTCGGCGGCCGGTTCGCTGACAGTGTGGGTGCCGGCGGTCGCCCTCGAGCTCTCGGCGCGCCTGCGGAGCAAGGGCTTCTCGCGCAGGGCGGGCAGCATCCGCGCAGCGTCGAAGGACGAATCGCCGGACTCGATCAGGTATCGCGATTAGTCGAGCCGTCGTGCGGTTCCCGGGATCTTTCGAGCTTGTCGATCTTGAAGGGCGTGACCTTCAGCTCGGAGCTGAGAATCGGTCCGCCCTCGTCGTTGTAGACGACCGTGTCAGGGCTCGAGGCGGAATCCGCCGGTGAAGGACCGACTCCGTCGATCAGACCGAGCGCAGCAGCCTTCCGGACTGCCTCGATGCGGTTGCCGGCATCGAGCTTTCGCATCGCATGGCTGAGGTACTCCTTCACGGTGTGCCTGCTGAGGTGCAGGCGCTCGCCGACCTCAGGATTCGTCAGACCCTCGGCGACGAGCCGAACAACGCTCAGCTCCTGGCCGCTCAGCTTCGGTTCCTCCGTTCTGCGCGCATCGATCAGCACGGCCGCGGCGCGTGGATCGATCACGCTTTCGCCCGCAACCACCCGCTCGATCGCTCGCCCCAGATCGAGGTCCTCGGCATCGGTGACGAGGAAGCCGCGAGCACCGGAGTCGAGCGCCGCTTCGACAGTTCTCTCGTCGCACTCGGACGAGAGGACGATGACCGCGGTACCCGGCTGTCGCTTCAGAATCGCCGCGCAGACCTCGGCTCCGGAGCCGTCGGGAAGCCTGGAGTCCAGCAGCACGACGTCGGGCCGATGCTCGACTGCCGTGGCAACAGCCTCCGTCCCGCTCTCCGCCTCGGCGACCACGCTCACGCCGCTCGCAACCAGTTCCGCACAGATTCCGCGCCGGACGATCCGGTTCGGCTGGACCACGAGAACGCGAGTGGCCATACCGGTGATGGTAGACCCACCTCATCGGGGGGATGGAAGACCCGCCACCCGGGGTCTACCGACGGACGGGCGGAAAGCTCATCGTGAAGAGCATGGGGAGGGGGCGGTGTCGCTTCGCGCTACTGGTGTGCGTCGTGCTCGCTGGAGCGGGCCTGCACGCCGCGAACGCCGGCGCAGCGGGTGGGGATCCGGCCTCCGCGGCGCAAACGAGCTCAAACGGCGCGACCGCAACCGCGCAGAACGTCAGCAACACGAGCCAGACCAGTACGGAGACCCAGACCGGCACCGACGGCGGACAGTCGCAGACGGTCACTCAGAGCGCTCCGACCGAGCAGACGGCCAACGCGGCCTCGGTCTCCCAGCAGAATTCGACCAACGCTTCGGCCGGGGGCACCTCCGGCCAGGACAATCACGCCGGGGCCTCGAGCACGGCCGCCAACACCAACGACACGACCCAGCAGAGCGCCCAGACCCAGCAGGCGAGCGCACCGCAGTCGGCGGGCGGCCAGTCGCAGTCGACCGGGCAAAGCGCGCCGACAGAGCAGGCTGCGAACGCGAGCGCAAACTCGACGCAGATCGCACCGACCAACGTCAACGTGGTGATCCGGCTCGACTCCCCAGGAAACGACGGCCCGGTGGCTCAGACGAACAGCTCACAGGCAAACGCCGATGCCGGAAACACGAACAGCCTCTCCCAGGGGTCTGGTCAATCCCAGAACGGCGCGGGATCGGCTGCAGGCCAGTCTCAGTCTTCGAGTCAGAGCGCGCCGACGACGCAGAGCTCCCAGTCGACGGCGACCTCGACCCAGGTCAACCCGCTGAACGCGAACATCGTGATCCGGAACAAGAGCCCTGGCGACGAAGGGCCGGTCACCCAGACGAACTCCGTGCAGTCGACGGCGGGAGCCGCGAACTCGAACGCGGTCGATCAGGCCGCGAGCCAGCCTCAGAGCGGCAGCGGTCCGGGGAGCAGCCAGTCGCAGGGTGCGACGCAGAGCGCGCCCACCGTTCAGACGGCCGGCTCGACGGCGACCTCGCTGCAGGGTGCTCCGACGAACACCAGTGTGA
Source organism: Gaiellaceae bacterium (assembly GCA_035573355.1). Classification (GTDB taxonomy): domain Bacteria; phylum Actinomycetota; class Thermoleophilia; order Gaiellales; family Gaiellaceae; genus 3-1-20CM-4-69-9. Next base: position 22,578 of record DATMZV010000090.1, read on the forward strand.
GGATCGATCCCGCCGCTAGCGATCCGAACGGCTCGGGGGCGATCGGAACGTTGATTCAGGTCTGGATTCCCAACGACCCCGAAACCTCGCCGGCGGGCTCCCCTGCAGCCGGCGAGGTCGTGGGGGCAAACAGCTCGACCGCGACGGCATCCGCCGGCAACACGAACCACGTAACGCAGTCGGCCGTTCAGCAGCAGGACGCCGGCGGACGCCCGTCGTCGGGCCCCCCCACCCAGGTGGGGGGAGGCGCCCAGACCCAGGTACTCGAACAGAGCGCACCCACGACGCAGATTGCAAACGCCCAGGCCACCTCCATTCAGGGGGGCGCAGGCCCCACCTGGATCTCCTCGGCGGCCGCGCAGGCGTCGAACGTGAGTGAGGTCACGCAGTCGGCCTCTCAGATCCAGCACGGCGGAGTCGGGGGAAGTCAGGTCCAGGTGATCCGCCAGGAAGCTCCGACCACCCAGTGGGTGAACGCGGAATCGTCAGCGGCAGGTTCAGGAGAGAGCCACTCGTCCTCGAGCTCGACGAACACCGGCTCGAATGCCGTCTCGCAGAGTGCGGTGCAGGTCCAGACCGGCGGAGACAGCCAGGTGCAGATCGTCGTGCAGGACGCCGGCAGCCACTCGCGCGGCAAGAGCAGCGCGACCTCGCTTGCTGTGTCTCCCCGGACTGCCCGCGCTACCTGGCTCGCGGCATCGAGCGGCAGTCCGGCCGAGTCCAGCTCGATCCGCTCGGAGAGTGGCCGACGCGATGTGCGCGACACCAGTCGGCGCGCGCCACAGGAACCGCGTCAGCCCGGCCCACAGGAGTCGTCCCTGCTCGGCGCGGCCGGAAACGGCGCGCCGGGGGTTTCACTCTGGGCCTTCGCAGCCTTGCTCGTTCCGTTCTTCTTGACGGCCCCTTGGTGGGCTCGTCGCCATCGCTCGGCGGCCATCCGGCGGCTGCTGAGCGTCGTCTTGCGACTCGAGCGCCCGGGCTAGCCCCGGCGAGTCCGACGGACAGCTTCGTCCCGTCGGACCTTGCCGCGGTGCTCCGGTGCGCCCCGGCAAAAACGGATCGCAACGACGACAAGAAAAGGAGACATTCGAAACCATGAAACGCCATCTCATTGCGGTGGGCATCGCATTGATTGCCCTCGCCGCGTGGGTGGGGACGGCTTCGGCCGCCGCCGGTGATCCTCCACCGCCGGGCGCCGACCAGCTTCTCGGCCAAATGGCCGGAACGCTGCAAGGTGCGCCGGCAGTGGGCACGGCGGGGCAGACGGGATCGAATGCGAGCTTGCCGACCGGTTACGCCTACGGCGGCACGATTCTCGCACCGGCCCCGGGCTCGAGCGCGGCGAATCAGACGGCCACGAACACTGGGACCGCTGATGCGTCGAACACGAGCACGACCGCGCAGACCGCGACCCCGACGCAGACCGGCGGCAGCTCCAGCTGCACGGCCGGCTGTGGTGGTGCGGGGCAAAGTCAGAACATCGATCAGTCGGCGAAGACGACGCAGGACGCCGATGCAGATGCGCTGGCGAAGCAGAACGCGGTCAACGCGAACGTCCCCATCACAATCGCGGGCGGGAACGTGCTCGGCGGCTCGAGCGCGGCCAACCAGACGGCCACGAACACCGCCGACTCCACCGCTGCCAACACGAGCAACACGACCCAGACCGCAACCCCCACGCAGACGGGCGGCAGCTCCAGCTGCTACTCGGGATGTGGTGGTAGCGGCCAGAGTCAGAACGTCGACCAGTCGGCCAAGACCAAGCAGGACGCCGACGCCGACGCGAAGGCCAAGCAGGACCTCGTCAACGCCAACGTTCCCGTGAGCATCGCCGGAGGCAACGTGAACGGTGGCTCGAGCGCGGCGAATCAGACGGCCACGAACACCGGGACCGCTGATGCATCGAACTCGAGCACGACGACGCAGACCGCAACGCCGACCCAGACCGCGGGCAGCACCAGCTGCGTGTACGGCTGTGGCGGCAACGGCCAGAGTCAGAATGTCGACCAGTCGTCCAAGACGAAGCAGGACGCCGACGCTGACGCCAAGGCCAACCAGAACGCGGTCAACGCGAACGTTCCCGTGAACATCGCCGGAGGCAACGTGAACGCTGGATCCAGCGCCGCAAACCAGACGCTGGCGAACACCGGGACTGCGAATGCGTCCAACACGAGCGCGACGACGCAGACCGCAACCCCGACGCAGACCGCCGGCAGCACGAGCTGCTGGTTCGGCTGTGGTGGTAACGGCCAGAGTCAGAACGTCGACCAGTCGTCCAAGACCAAGCAGGACGCCGACGCTGATGCCAAGGCCAAGCAGGACGCGGTCAACGCCAACGTCCCAGTGAACATCGCCGGAGGGAACATCCTCGGCGGTGCGAGTACAGCGAATCAGACGCTGACGAACACGGGGACTGCGAATGCGTCCAACACGAGCTCGACGACGCAGACCGCAACCCCGACGCAGACCGCCGGCAGCACGAGCTGCTGGTTCGGCTGTGGTGGTAACGGCCAGAGTCAGAACGTCGACCAGTCGTCCAAGACCAAGCAGGACGCCGACGCTGACGCCAAGGCCAAGCAGAACGCCGTCAACGCAAACGTGCCGGTCAACATCGCCGGAGGGAACATCCTCGGCGGTGCGAGCACGGCCAACCAGACGTTGACCAACACCGCGACAGCCACTGCGCCGAACACGAGCACCACGACCCAGACCGCGACCCCGACGCAGACTGCCGGCAGCACCAGCTGCTGGTTCGGCTGTGGCGGTAACGGCCAAAGTCAAAACGTCGACCAGTCGGCCAAGACCAAGCAGGACGCCGACGCCGACGCCAAGGCCAAGCAGGATGCGGTCAATGCCAACGTTCCCCTGAACATCTCCGGGGGCAACGTGAACGGCGGCTCGAGCACTGCCAACCAGACGGCGACGAACACGTCGACTGCGAGCGCGCCGAACACGAGCACGACGACGCAGACGACCAGGCCGACGCAGACCGCCGGCAGCTTGAGCTGCTGGTACGGCTGCGGAGGACACGGGCAGTCGCAGAACGTCCGGCAAAAGGGCAAGACGAAGCAGGACGCCGACGCGGACGCGTGGGCGAAGCAGTACCTGCTGAACAGCGACGTCCCGTTCGCCCTCTCGTATGGGCGTCAGCCGAAAGGTCGGGTGATGACCTACTAACGAAGACGCTCGAAAGACGAAGCGCCGTGAGGCGCTAAAAGCCCGGGGCGGCCGTCCCGCCGCAGAGCGGTCGCCCCGGATCGTCTTCGCGAATGCCTAGACCATGATTCAGACCACATTCGAGATCACGTTCTCCGACGACAACTTCGCCGGTGTGACGGTCGAGACCAATGCCGACGACGAGCTGAAGCTGCAGGCCGAGCTCGTCGGCTTTGCCCACCTCGTGGCGACTGTCATCTCGTCACTCGGACGCGAACGCGCACGAGCGCTCGTCCAATCGCTGGCCGACGGCGGCTTTGCGGACGACGAGTTCCGGTTCGATGGGAGCTCCGGCGGAATGGTGTGGATCGGCGCGAGCTTTCTGGACACACGACGAGGCCCGCGGCTGTTCTTCGAGCTGAAGCCGCGTGACCTGCGACGCATCGGAAAGGACCCCGATGTTCTTGCAGCTCGCTCGGTGCTCGAGGTCCTTCGGGCTCTGGCCGGAAAACGCAGCGGGGACGCCGAGAGTGCCGCACGGCTGAGGGCGACCGCCGCCCTGATCGCAAGAGCTGCCGAGAGCGGATACGTGCGACACAACACGGCCTTCGACGTCTCGTTGGCGGCGGCAGACCTTTCCTGGGAGGCTGTCCAGCACGCGCCCGGCGTGCCTCCCTGGGCTTCGTCGGACGACCTTCGCTGCCCCGCCTGCGGATCAGGCGAGCTCGAGTTTCGGGTCTGGCCGAGCGACCGGGCCGCATTGCGGTGCTGTGCGAGTTGCGGAGCCGGTCTCTGGTTCCGCGCCGGCCGTCGGCCCCGGTCTGTTCCAGATGCGACGTGGAAAGGATCGGAGAGATTGCGCGACGACCTGAGGGCTCTCTCGAAGAGCGGGTCGAATGGGACTGTGTCTTCAGGCGAACCCATTGCCGGGTCGCTGCTCGCCGACCTCCGGGCTCTTTTCCGCGAGAACGGCTGGCCCTTCTCCGATGTCCGGGGCGCTCCCGTGCTGTTCAGCGAGCTGTCCGGCATTCTCGGCCGCTGGAAGTTCTACGCACAGGTGGTCGAGGAGCAGGACCTGATCCTTCTCTACTCGGTCTGCCCGTTTCGGGTTCCCGAGGAGCGGCGCGCCGAGGTCTCGGAGTTCTTGACCCGGGCGAATTACGGGCTTGCGGCGGGGAACTTCGAGCTCGACTTTGCGGACGGAGAAGTCCGCTATAAGACAGCCCTTCAGCGGCACGTCGACGGGCTCGACGCCGCGGCGCTGAAGCGTGCTGTGCGCGCGAATGGGATCGCCATGGAGACGTATCTCCCGGGTGTCGGAGCGGTGATTACCGGAACGGCTCCGGTGCCGGCGCTCGAGCGACACGGCGGGGCGGCTTAACAATCGGCATTGAAATCCATGAAAGACAGGAGTACCTTCGGTGCGGGTAACGATCGCGAACGGGGAGGAGGAGACCGTGAACACGGATCCTCGGCGAAGAAGATCGTTACTGCGGCGACCGCGTTGGGCCCGAGGGGCGGCCCTGTTAGCGAAGCGCGGCCTGCGGATGCTGCTGACGCTTCGGCGTCACAAGGAGCAACAGCCGTTTTCGCGCGCGAGGCGTCGCGGCGCGTCGGTTGTTGCGCTTCGCCTGGCGGCGTGCGTTGTCGTCGCGACCGCATTGTGGAGCGCGGCTCCTGCGGTTGCCGGCGACGCGCCGCCAGTTCCCGGCGTGACGACCACGACGGACGCACCGCCTCCGGACCCGTACAGCCCGCCGGCGCGGACGACCAAACCGAAGCCTGTGGCTCGTTCCGTCGCTCCGGCCGTGAGGTCGGCGCCCACCACGCACTATGTACCGCCGGCCGTTGTCGCACCGGCCCGAGTCGCCGCGCCGCCGCATCCGACGAAACACCAGACCAAGGCGACCCAGAAAAAACGAACGCGAGCGGCCGGGAGCCGAACAGTCCCGCCGCCGTTCAAGTTGAACCTCGCGTCGCTTCAGGCGATCGCTGCAACGGCGCAGCGTCCGCTCGTGACCGCTAGCGATGAACGCGACCGCTACCTCTGGCTCGCCGGGAGCTCCTTCGCGGTGCTCGCGCTCGCCGGGTTGTCACTGCTGATGCTGACGATGCGGACCGCACGTCCGGTGAGGGAAACGTGAGCTGGCGTTATCCGCTCGTACTGTTTCTCGTCTGTGTGCCGCTGCTGATCTTGGCTCCGGCCGCGAGCGCCGCTCCCTTGACCGTGACGTGCAATGGGGGTACGTGCGCGCCTGACTGGTACAAGGTCAACATCACGGTCGCCTTTGCTTGGGATCCCGTGGGGGTTACATCGACAAGCGGCTGCGATACCCAGACGATCAGCTCGGACATGATTCGCCACTTCAATTGCGTGGTGAGTTACGGCGGAACGCCTCCAACGCAGGCGACAGCCGCTTTCGATGTCAAGCGGGACGCGACTCCTCCAACGGTGACGGGCGCGTCCCCGACGCGCGGTCCCGATTCGAACGGGTGGTACAACCACCCGGTAGGAATCAACTTCAACGGCTCGGACGCGACATCGGGTCTCGCTGGTTGCAACGCGACCACCTACGGTGGCCCTGACAGCGCTAGTGCTTCCTTCTCCGGAACGTGCACCGACAACGCTGGGAACGTAAGCGGACCTGCGAGCTTCGGGCCGATCAAGTACGACGCGACCCCGCCGGCGGTCTCTCTGTCACTCGCTCGAGGTCCCGACTCCGGTAGCTGGTACAACCATCCGGTCGACTTCCATGCATCCGGGAGTGACAACCTCTCGGGCATCGCTTCCTGCAACTCCGGGACGATCGGCGGGGGCGGGTCGGTGGCGGCGAGCTGCACGGACAACGCCGGCAACAGCGGCAGTGCAGGTGCCTCGGTGAACTACGACGGGTCGGCGCCGTCCATTGACAGTGTGACGCTCGACCGTCCGCCCGACAGCAACGGTTGGTACAACCATCCCGTCACGGTCACGTTTCACGGCAGCGACGGAGGGTCCGGCATCGGGTCGTGCAGCGCCGTGAACTACGCGGGCCCCGACACGAGCGGCACCACTGTCAACGGTACGTGCACCGACAACGCCGGGAACCGAGCCGGCGGCACGTCGCCGTCGTTCAAGTACGACTCGACTCCACCGACCCTCTCGAACGTCGGATTCGACTGGGATGACGGAACGGCGACACTGACCTGGAGCGCGTCGCCGGATACGAAGGCGATCGAGATCGACCGGACGCCCGGAACCGCCGGCCCCGATCCGTCGGCGGTCTTCAAGGGTCTCGCCTCGAGCTTCGAGGATCGAGGCCTGACGAACAAGGTCAAGTACGTCTACGCCATCAGCGTCTTCGACGACGCCGGCAACAAGGCCACCGATAGCGTCAGCATCATTCCCGGAGCAAAGCTCTACTCGCCTGCCCGCGGGACGACCTTAAAGAGCCCGCCGCTGCTGGCGTGGCGACCTGTCGCGGGGGCTGCCTATTACAACTTGCAGCTCTACTACGGAGTCGGAGCGACGATGCGGCGTCTCTCCTCGGTAGGCGTCAGCGGCCGCAAGGTCCTGAGCGCCTGGCCGCTGCAGTCGCGATACCGGCTCAAGAAGGCGTGGAAGTTCAAAGGCAAGGCCCGCAAGCTCGCGCCGGGCCACTATCGCTGGTACGTCTACCCGGGCGTCGGCAAGCGGACCGCGAACAAGTACGGGCCGCTCATCGGAGCGAGCGACTTCTTCATCGCGAAGCGTTAGCCAGTCAGTTCGCGAGCACAGGGCCGGCCTTGTTCTGGCTGCCTGTGCCTCCGACGCCA
>DATMZV010000091.1:0-7781 GCA_035573355.1 Gaiellaceae bacterium
CGCGCATGGGAGCAGACGTGGCCATCATCGGTGCCGGGTACGTGGGGATGCCGCTTGCGCGCGTCTTTGCGGACGCCGGCAAGGTCGTCCTTCTGGTCGACGTGGATCGTGAGGTCGTCGACGGCATCAATCGGGGAGCCAGCCACATTCCGGACGTCACGTCGGACGCGCTCAAGCCGCTCGTCGATTCGGGGCGGGTGTCGGCCACGACGGACTACGACGCGCTGAAGGAGGTCGACGCGATCCTGATCGCGCTCCCGACGCCGCTCTCGAGCCAGCGAGAGCCGGACCTGTCCATCGTGAAGGGCGCCGTCGCCGAGATCGCGCCGCGCCTGCGCAAAGGCCAGCTCGTCGTTCTCGAGTCCACGACCTACCCGGGGACGACCCGCGAATGTCTGCAGCCGATCCTCGAGCGAAGCGGGCTCAAGGCCGGCGAGGACTTCCATCTCGCTTTCTCGCCCGAGCGCGTCGATCCGGGACGCACGGACTGGACGACGAAGAACACGCCGAAGGTGGTCGGTGGTCTCACACCGGCGTGCACCGAGCGCGCGGCCGAGTTCTACCGCGCTGCAGTCGACACCGTCGTTCCGCTCTCCTCGCCGGAGACGGCCGAGATGACGAAGCTGCTCGAGAACATCTTCCGCGCCGTGAACATCGCGCTCGTGAACGAGCTCGCTCAGCTCTGCGAGCGAATGGATCTCGACGTCTGGGAGGTAATCGAGGCCGCGGAGACGAAGCCGTTCGGGTTCATGAGCTTCAAGCCGGGCCCCGGGCTCGGGGGGCACTGCATCCCGATCGACCCGTTCTATCTCACGTGGAAGGCACGCGAGTACGACTTCTACACCGAGTTCATCGACCTGGCCGGCAAGGTCAACGCGAACATGCCGTACTTCTGCCGCTCGCTCATCTCGCAGGCGCTGAACCACGGCGCGCAGAAGTCGCTCAAGGGCTCGCGCATTCTCGTCCTCGGCGTCGCGTACAAGGCGGACATCGACGACGTGCGGGAGTCGCCGGCGGAAAAGATCGTCGGGCTCCTGCAGAAGGCGGGCGCGGACGTCGCGTATCACGACCCGCACGTCGCCGAGTTCGACGGCATGCGCTCGGTCGATTACGCACCGGAGAGCTACGACTGCGTGGTGATCGTGACGGCGCACAGCTCGATCGACTACGAGGATCTGGTCGACCGCGCACAGGTCGTGGTCGATCTCCGCAACGCCACCGGCAGGAACGGGTCGAACCACGAGAAAGTCTGGAAACTGTGACGCGCATCGGTCAGGTCGGCCTGGGCCAGTGGGGCAAGAACCTCGCCCGTAACTTCGATCAGCTCGCGGACCTCGTTTGGCTTTGCGATGTCGACGAAGAGCGCCGCGCCCAGGCGGCCCAGTCGTATCCGGCGGCGCAGGTGGCCTCGAGCTTCGGCGACGTGCTGGCGGATGACTCGGTGGAGGCAGTTGTCGTCGCTACGCCTGTGCCGACGCACTACGAGCTCGCGCGGCGCGCACTCGAGGCCGGCAAGCACGTGTTCGTAGAGAAGCCGCCGGCAATGCGCGGAGCGGAGATCGAAGAGCTGTGCGAGTTGGCCGAGGAACGCGCCTTGGTCCTGATGCCGGGACACCTGCTGCTCTACCACCCGGGCGTCCAGAAGCTGAAGGAGATCGTCGACTCAGGAGAGCTGGGCGAGGTCCTCTATGTGTACGGCAATCGGCAGAACCTCGGAACATTCAGGACGAACGAGAACGCTCTCTGGTCGCTGGGCGTGCACGACCTCTCTGTCTTGCTCTACCTGGTCGAAGAGGAGCCGGTCGAAGTACGAGCGCACGGCAACGCTTTCCTGAGCAAAGGGGTCGAGGATGTCGTCTTCTGCTATCTGCGCTTTCCATCCGGGAAGATGGCGCACATGCACTTGTCGTGGCTGGATCCTCACAAGATTCGGCGAATCACCGTTGTCGGCAACGAGAGGATGGCGGTGTTCGACGACATGGAGCGCGAACGGAAGATCACGGTTTACGACAATTGGCGCACCCGTACGGGTGACATTTACAGCCCGACTGTCGATGCAACAGAGCCGCTCCGACGTGAGTGCGAGCACTTCTTGCGCCTGATAGCCGGGGAGGGCGCTCCGCACAAGGCTGCGCGCGATGCCATTCCCGTCGTCCGCGCTCTCGATCAGCTGCAGGCCTCCCTGGAAACCGTCACAGCTTGAACGCCGAGGTCGCCGAGACCGCGATCGTCTATCCGGGGACGGTGCTCGGGGACGGTTGCAAGATCCTCGACTACGCCGTTGTCGGCAAGCAGCCGACGCTCGGGCCGCGTTCGACTACGAAGCACGAGGAGCTGCCGCCGCTCGAGCTGGGTGCCGGAACGGTCGTTTCCACTGGGGCGATCGTGTTCGCCGGTACCCGAGTCGGTGCGCGCGCGATCATCGGTGACCAGGCGTGCGTCCGAGAACGCTGCGACGTCGGCGACGACGTCGTGATCGGACGCGGCTCGCTCGTCGAGAACGACACCACGGTCGGCGCTCGCACGAAGATCCAGGCGGACGCCTACGTGACGGCGTACTCGACCCTCGAGGAGGACGTGTTCATCGCGCCGCGGGTGATCACGACGAACGACAACTTCATGGGCCGGACGGAGAAGCGACACGCGCTGCGCAAGGGCCCGACGATCAGGCGTGGAGCGCGTGTCGGCGCCGGCGCCGTGATCTGTCCGGCCGTGGAAATCGGAGTCGAGGCGTTCGTGGGCGCGGGCGCAGTGGTGGTGAAGGACGTCCCGCCACAGGCCGTCGTCGTGGGGAACCCTGCGCGGGTGCTGCGCGACGTCCCTTCCGAAGAGCTCCTCTAGCGCCGCGTGATCGTCAGCTCGTACGGCCCGAAGCCGCGAGCGGTCAACTTCACCTCGGCGTAGTAGAACCCGCTCGCCGGCGCCCTGTAGCCGATCGCGTGGGTCGGGCCCGGCCCGATCGCCTGGGCGGCGCGGAGGTGTTGCGCGCGCAAGTCGTTGACGTGCTTCGTCCCCGGCTTCCAGAGCAGGAGGTTCGAGGTCGATCCCTCGGGGCCGTTCAGCACGAGCTTGACCTTCTGGCCCTTGCGAAGCGAAATCCGGTAGACGTCGATCTGGTCGTCCCAGAAGTCGATCGTCGCCTTCACCGAGGTGACGCGGCTGCCGAGCCTGGCCGCGTTCCCCCCGGCGTCGTCGTTCGGCTCGAGCCGGTCCGGCGGCGGCAGAACGCCGTCGAGGGCAGCGATCGCCTTCGCGATGTCCAGCCGGCCCCAACCGCTGAACGTGTCCCGCAGCAGTGGGCATTGCTTGCAGCCGTTCGACGCGTTCACGTCGGTCGAGCTGCGCTCGAGGATGTTGATCACCTGGTCCGGTTGGAGGGTCGGGCGGAGCGCGAACAGGATTGCGGCCGCGGCGGTGACCTGGGGCGCTGCGAACGACGTTCCGGCCGCATGTCGGAAGTCGTCCGGGCCGCAATCTGAGTAGCCCTGGTTCTGGCAGAGCGGGTGGATCGCGGTCAGCGCGCGCGGCAGGGTCGAGTAGATCTCCTGCCCCGGCGCGGAGATGTCGTTGTAGATGCGGTCCCGGTCGGAGAACTGCGGCACGTTGCCGGTCGGAGTGAGCGCGCTCACTCCGATGACGTGGGGGAGCGCCGCCGGATAGCTCGCGAAGGGCCACGGAGACTGCGGCGCATCGTCCGAGTTGCCGACAGCCGCGACGAGAACTGCGCCGCGGCTGACTGCGTAGTTGATCGCGCTCGCCTCGACCTGCGAGAACGTGTCCCGGCGCGGGTGGAACGGATCGCGCAGGCCGCCGATCGAGAGGTTGATCACCCGTGCGCCGGCGTCGACGGCCCAGCGGATCGCCTCGGCCTCGTCGCGCACGTCGATCGATTGATCGGGTCGCGCGATCTTCGCGATCACCAGTTGCGCCGGAAACGCGATTCCGGCGATGCCTTCGTTGTTGTTCAGGGCGGCGCCGATCATCCCGGCGACGAAGGTGCCGTGTCCTTCCTCGTCGGTGAGCGCGCTCCCACCGACCCAGCTCCTCGCCTGTGGCCAGATTCGCGATCTCGGAAACTCCGGATGGCCGCCGTCGAGCCCCGAGTCGATGATCGCCACACGCACGGGGTTGAGGACCGGCAGGTCGGCCGAGAATGCGTCGAACGCGTGGTCCTGCGTCAGGTAGTACTGCTTCGGCGCGAGCGGGTCGCTCGGAAAGAACCCGCTGCGTACGGGCAGGGCTGCGGCCGTCGGCGCCAGGAGGAGCGCCAGGGCCGCGAATACCGCTGTCTTCACGGGGTGGTGACCTGAACGACCGGCGAGAAGCCGACCACGAAGCCGTGTCCCGAGTTGACGCGGGCGCGGTAGACGCCGGTCGTGAGCTGCAGTGCCGCGAGAAAGTCGCCGTCTGCACCCACGGTCGTCTGTGCGACGGTCGGCCACGCTGCGCCCTGTTGCTTCTGAATCAGGACCGTCGTGCCTGCCAACGAGGCCGGCCGCACGTAACCGCGGAGCTGCGTCTGCGTCCTGACCGGATAGAAGCGGGTGAGCGGCGCGACGGGTACGCGCACCGAGGCTGCCAGCACCTTTCCGCTAGCGAGCCGGTACTGCGTCGTGACCGAAGGTTTGACGAGCACGCTGACGGCTCCGTCCTTGTCTGCCTTCACCGAGCTGACGTCCGTCCAGGTTCCTGCCTGACGCTGTTGCAGCACGGCCTGCGTGAGCCCACGCGCGACGCCAATGAGCTTGGCACGTCCGCCGAACACGACCGTCTGTGTCGGAGCGGCCAGCGAGAGGACGCCGACACTGAACCAGGTAGAGCGCAGCCCCATCTTCGTCCGGAGCACGGCGCCGGGCACGGCGAGCGTGCCCTTCGTTCCGATCACGTTCAGCACCTTGATCCGACCGGAGGAGTTCAGCTCCGGCTGGAGGTCGACGACCTGGCCCTTCATCTTCAGCATCTTCGCGAGCTTGGTCCCGGTGAAGACGAACGGGCCCCAGTCATGATGCGGCGAGATCGAGTCGTAGGGATCGGGGACGGAGACCAGGTACGGAACCGGCTCACCCCAGACGTCTTCGGCGGACGCGGTCCGCCCGCCCGAGCTCGAGAAGAAGTACGTCTTCGCGACTTCACCGTCGTAGAGGACGACCTGGCCGGCGGTTGCGTTGACGGCGGCGTTCGTCGAAGGCTTCTCGTGCTCGATTCCGAGGTACACCTGGCTGCGCGTGTCGGGATACAGATCGAACGCGCCGGTGCGCCGCGTCGCAAGCGCATACGAGCGGGCGGCGATCGCCTGCGCTTTCAGCGCTTCGGGGGCCCAGGTATACGGCATCTCCGACGGGACGACACCGTAGAGGTACTGCTCGAGCCCGACCATGTTGATCGCACGCAGCTTGCCCGCGCTCACGTCGATCTGGATCGAGCCGCGATAGCGGTGCTTCAGCGCCAGTGCGGCGCTGCCCGGCTGGAAGAGCAGCGGCCCGGGAAGTGCAGTGGTTTTCGACTGGCCGTCGACGCGCAGGTTCAGGGCGGTTGTCAGCGGATAGGCCCCGGCCGAAAGCGTGTGGACGACGCCGCTTCCGTCTCGCACCTTGAAGTCCACGGTCGAGTTGACGGTGAGTGTCTTGACGCCGCTCGTGAGGAGCACTCGAACGCGCGACACGGGTGCGTCACCGAGCTCCGTTCCGGGGAAGTAGTGCAGCACGATCTTCTCGTAGTCGAAGCCCTTCTGGGCATACCCGTAGGCACCCCACTGACTCAGCCCGACTCCGTGGCCCCAGCCGTGGCCGGTGACGACGAACGTCGCTGCGCCTTGAGGAACGGGCTGTGCGCTCGAACGTGCATGCGCCGCCGAACCGGCGACGAGCAACAGCACGGAGACGAGTAGGAGAGTTCGACGCATCGACCTGACCCCCGGAAGGACGCGTCCGAGGCTAGCAAAGGGCTTCATGAGCAGCCCTTTTCTTTACGGAACGCTCATCTCATCGTTTGCGCGACCACGACGGGGGGAAACTCGTTGAACTAGCGCTGTGACCGTTCAGATCCACATCCTGCCGCCGCGCTACCGAGGCCCCGAACGGATCGGGCACGGTGGCATGGGCGAGATCTACTCCGCCACCGACTCGGTGCTCGGCCGCGTCGTGGCGGTCAAGGTTCTCGCCGATCGCTACGCGCAGGACGAGTCGGTCCGTGAGCGGTTCACACGGGAGGCGTTGGCTGCCGCCCGCCTCTCCGGTGAGCCGAACACCGTCACGATCTTCGACGTCGGCGAGCACAACGGTCGTCCCTACATCGTCATGGAGTACCTCGCCGGCGGATCGCTCGACGACATCCTTCGCGCCGAGGGTGCCCGACCGCCGGAACAGGTCCTCACCTGGCTCGAGGAAGCCGCTCGCGCGCTCGACGTCGCACATCGTGAAGGCGTCGTGCACAGAGACGTCAAGCCGGCAAATCTGTTGCTCGACGCGGAGGGGCACGTTCACGTCGCCGACTTCGGCATTGCGAGCGCCGCGGGGATGCACTCGCTGACGATGACCGGAACGGTGCTCGGCACTGCCGGCTACCTGTCTCCCGAACAGGCGCGCGGTGAGCGCGCGGGACCGGCGAGCGATCGCTACGCGTTGGCGATCGTTGCCTGGGAGCTGTTGACCGGTAGACGCCCGTTCGAGTCGGAGAGCGCCACGGCCGAAGCGGCTGCGCATGTCAATGCGCCGATCCCGTCAGTGTGCGAGCAGAGCCGCCTTCCTTGCGAGCTCGATCCGGTCTTCGCCAAGGCGCTCGCAAAGGATCCCGCCGAGCGCTACGGCACGGCCGGCGAGTTCGTGGCTGCACTACGAGGAGCGTTCGCCGATGCGGCAGGGTCGACGCGGGCACAGCCGATCCTCGTTTCCGCACCGCCGCCGACGGAGGCGACGCGGTCGCTGCACCGCGACCGAAGCGTCGGCTACCCACCGGTCCGCTCGCGCAGCGCGTGGCCGCTCCTCGCCGCGCTCCTCCTGCTGGGAGCCGTCGGCGGTGCGGTCCTCGCTTACGTCTTGACGCGAGGCGACGGCCCATCTCCGACGGTGGTCACCCATGTGCAACGGGTGACGACGCAAGGTCGGATCACGACGGTCGAGAAGCAGGTCACGGTCACGACGGCGGCCGCATCGACTTCGGCGCCGCCATCGAACTCACCGGCGCCCTCGTCGGGCGCGAGCGGCGCGGCACTGAACGACGCGGGTTTCCGGAAGATGCAGGCCGGCGACTACGCAGGCGCATTGCCGCTGCTCGAGCGCGCCGTACAGAGGTTGCAGGGGACGAATTCCCTCACCGAGGCGTACGCGGACTACAACCTCGCGTCGACGCGCGTCCACCTCGGCAGCTGCGACGGCGTCCTCGAGCTGCTCGACCGCTCAGAGTCGATCCAGGGCCAACGCGATCCGATCGACCGCCTACGTGAACAATGCTGAAAGAACCGGCCGAACTTAGGTTGGGAAAGTTACTTCGGCGCGCATTTCGTCTTTGCTGCTGAGCTCTAGGCGGCCTTGTAGCTCGTCTCGGACCAGGGCTCGCACGATCGATAGGCCGGTGCCTGCTGCGTCGCCTTCGATTCCCTTGCCGTCGTCTGCGATTACGAGGACTGCCTGGCCGTTGTTTTGTGCGAGCTCGATCCTCACGCTGTTGCCGCCGTGTTCCAGGGCATTTTGGAGGAGCTCGCTGAAGACCAGCGCCAGGGCGGTTGCACGGTTGCCTGCGATCGAGACCGAGTCGAGCTCTGCATGGACTTCTTTTCCGGCGGC
>DATMZV010000092.1:0-25204 GCA_035573355.1 Gaiellaceae bacterium
GGCTCCGCCCGGGCGCTCACGACCGCATCGAGGGCATGGAGCACATCGACAAGATCATCAACATCGACCAGTCCCCGATCGGCCGGACACCGCGGTCCAACCCGGCCACCTACACCGGCGTCTTCGACCACATCCGCGACCTCTTCTCGCGCACGAAGGAAGCCCGGGTTCGCGGGTACAAGCCCGGACGGTTCAGCTTCAACGTCAAGGGCGGCCGGTGCGAGGTCTGTCGCGGCGACGGCCAGATCAAGATCGAGATGCACTTCCTGCCCGACGTGTACGTCCCGTGCGAGACCTGCAAGGGCGCGCGCTACAACCGCGAGACGCTGGAGGTGCGCTTCAAGGGCAAGTCGATCGCCGACGTGCTCGAGATGTCGGTGGAGGAGGCGCTCGCGTTCTTCGCCAAGATCCCGAAGCTGCGGCGGCGCCTGCAGACGCTCCACGACGTCGGGCTCGACTACATCAAGCTCGGCCAGCCGGCGACGACGCTCTCCGGCGGCGAGGCGCAGCGGGTGAAGCTCTCCTCCGAGCTCTCGAAGATCGCGACCGGCAAGACGCTCTACATCCTCGACGAGCCGACGACGGGGCTCCACTTCGCCGACATCGAGAAGCTGCTGGACGTCCTACAAAGGCTGGTCGACTCAGGGAACACGGTGCTCGTGATCGAGCACAACCTCGACGTAATCAAGCAGGCCGACTGGATCATCGATCTCGGCCCGGAAGGCGGCGAGGCCGGGGGCGAGATCATCGCGACCGGAACGCCCGAGCAGATCGCCGACGTCGACGAGTCGTTCACCGGCCAGTTCCTCCGGCACGTGTTGCCGAAGGCCGCAGTCGCGGCTGCCTGACGTGGTCGCGCGAGTCGAGCCACGGCAGGACGAGAAGTCCTGGTTTTTGCGTGGACTGCTCGTGCTGCAGCATCCCCGCCCGGTTTTCGCAGCGCTCCGCGACGATTCTGACGAGGTCGCTGCGGTTCGGCAGGACACTGCGGGCGCGATCGTGTGGCTCGCCGGTATCGCGACGATCCTGGCAGCGGGGAGCACCGTGCGAGACGACGTCGTGATCGACGGCTCCTTGTTCGCCGTTTGGGCGTTTCTCGCGGGAGGTCTCTACGGTTTCGTGCTGTACTTCGCCGTCGGCAAGCTGCTGCACGTCTCGCTTCGCCGCCTGGGCGGCCGCGGCAGCTTCCGTCGAGCGCGACACCTGCTCGCCTTTTCAGCTGCGCCGATCGCCCTCGCGCTCTTCGTCTACTGGCCGGTCCGGATGGCGATCTACGGCGAGGACCTCTTCCGCACCGGCGGTGCGGACGGGCGTGGCGCCGGGCCTGCGGTGGCCTGGCTCTTCTACGGGTTCGTCGCCTGGGCGGTCGTGCTGCTCGTCGTCGGAGTGCGGACAGTCCACGGCTGGACGTGGAGCCGTTCGCTGGTGGGCGTTGCAGTCACTGCAACGATCGGCGGTGCGCTAGCCGTCGCTGCGAGTCTCTTGCACACGTTTGGCTGAGGCTCCGCTTGCGGTGCCTCCTTCAGGAGGCGCGGGCTCTGCCCGCGTCTCCGTCTGAAATGACCGATCGAGCCGCTCGGACTTCGAAAAGTACGCCTCTGAAAACAACTCGAGCTCGTCCTCCGGCATTGCATATGTGTGCTCTGGTGCGGGGTACGCACCGCTGCGAACCTCTGCTGCGTATGTCGTGAGTGCGCCGCGAATCTCCTCCGCCAGGTTGGCGTAGCGCTTCACAAAGCGCGGTGCCCGTCCCTCGGTCAGGCCGAGCAGGTCGTGGTAGACGAGCACCTGCCCATCGCACTCCGGTCCGGCACCGATCCCGATCGTCGGCACGGTCACCGATTCGGTGATGCGCGCCGCGACCGGCACGGGCACCGCCTCGAGCACGATCGCGAAGCAGCCCGCGGCCTCCAGCGCCAGGGCATCCGAGAGCAGTTGCTGCGCTTTCGCAGCCGTGCGGCCCTGGGTCTTGAAGCCACCGAGGATCGTTTCGGACTGAGGCGTCAAGCCGATGTGTCCCATGACTCCGATACCGGCGGAGGCGATCGAGCGGACGCGCGTCAGCGACGGTCCCGCGCCCTCGAGCTTGACGACGTCGGCGCCGGCTTCCTTGACGAAACGGATCGCGTTTCGAACCGCGTCCTCGTCGGACACGTGGTAGCTCCCGAAGGGCATGTCGCCGACAACGAGCGGTCGCTCGACCGCGCCTGAGACGGCACGCGTCAGGAAGAGCATCTCTTCCATGGTCACCGGAACCGTTCCGTCGTGGCCGAGGACGACCATGCCGGCGGTGTCGCCGACGAGGAGGATGTCGACGCCGGCCTGCTCGGCGAACCGAGCGCCCGGAGCGTCGTAGGCGGTGACCATCACGATCTTCTCGCTGCGACTCTTCAGGTCGGCGAGGTCGTGCAATGTCAGCTTGCCGGGCTTCATCTCAGGTCTCCTTCCAGGACGACGTTGTCGAGCAGACGGGTGGGGCCGATTCGGACGGCGGCCGCGAGCACGGTGACGGCTTCGAGGTCGATCAGCTCGACGTAGTCGGGCTCGAGGCCGTTGAGTGCGGCGCGCGCTGCGGCAACCGGATCGGAGCCCGCGGCATGCGCCGAGCGTCCGGCTTCGAGAGCATGCGGCAGCGCGAGCGCCAGCTGTCTCTCCTCAGCCGACAGATAAGCATTGCGCGACGAAAGGGCGAGGCCGTTCTCGTCGCGCACGGTGGGCAGCACGCGGAGGTTGAGCTTCAGCTCCAGGTCGCGCACCATGCGACGAATCACCTCGGTCTGCTGAGCATCCTTTTGGCCGAAGAACGCGACGTCCGGGCGCACGATGTTGAACAGCTTCAGACAGACGGTCGCCACACCGCGAAAGTGATCCGGTCGCGCCGCACCTTCTCCGCCGGTTTCCTCGACCTCGACCCAGGTGCCGAATCCCTTCGGGTACATGACCTCGGCGCTCGGGATGAAGAGCACGTCGACGCCGGCTTCCTCCGCGAGCCGCGCGTCACGCTCCTCGTCACGTGGGTAACGCTTCAGGTCGTCGTTCGGGCCGAATTGTGCGGGATTCACGAACAGCGAGACGACGACGACGTTGCACTCCGCGCGTGCGGCCTGCATCAACGACAGGTGTCCTTCGTGGAACGAGCCCATCGTCGGCACGAGCCCGACCCGGCCGGGGCTCATAGCAAGACGCAGAGCGGGAATGGTCCGCGCGATTCTCATTTTGCCGTCGCCTCCGCAAGGACGTCGTACAACGGCTCGAGCTCGGGCCTCGCGGCGCGAATCGCCCGGCGATGCGCCTCGACCGTCTCCCAGTCACCGCGCTCGATCGGGCCTGTCAGCTCGAAGTCGTTGTCGATGGTGCGCCGCATCAACGGAACGAGCGCCTCGGGCGGCGCACCCGCGGCGCGGAACAATTCGGACGCGACTTCGTGCAGGGTGACCACGTAGTTCGACGCGATCGCGGCGCCTGCGTGGTAGAGCGGGCGCGCATCGTCAGCAAGCTCGAAGGGCTGCAGGCCGAGTAGCTCGGCGAGCCAGAAGCCGACCGACCGCGCCTCAGCCGACTCCGACGTGACCGCCGCCCAGGCCCCGTCGAGCTGCTCGGGCCCGCGTGCCCGCGTGAACGTCTGCAGCGGGTGGAGCGAGAAACGGCGTCGATGCGGTTCCAGCGCCGAAAGGGGCGTGGCGCCCGAGACGTGCGCGAGCCACGGGCCGGGCTCGATCGTCCGGGCCACACCCGCAATGACGCTGTCCGGCACGCACAGCAGCACGAGCTCGCCGTCGCCACCGACGCTGATGCCTCGCTCGCGGAGCCGGGCGGAGACGGCCGACCCGACGCGGCCGGACCCGATGACGTTGACACTTCTGAGCACTTTGTTAGCTCCAGTTCCGTAGCGGATACCGGGCAGTTGAAGCGTACACGGGCACTGGTACTCTGGCGTGCTCCGTGGGTCGTCGTCTCCTCCTGGGGCTTGTCCTCGCCGTCGCACTGGCCGCGCCCGGCACCGCGCACGCGGCGATCCCGCTGACACCCTGTCCGGACACGACGAACGGGCTTCAGTGTGGAACGGTCAGCGTTCCCCTCGATCGCACGGGTGTGGTTCCCGGGACGATCGCCTTGCACGTCGAGGTTCTGCCTGCCACGGGCTTGCCCCGCGGAACCATGTTCCTGATCGCCGGAGGCCCCGGCCAGGGATCGGCTCACGTCTACGGGCTCGGATCGACCGACACGGCCGAGTTCATGCGGGCGATGCTCCCCGGCTACACGCTCGTGGCCTTCGACAACCGTGGCACGGGTGACTCGGGCGTGATCCGCTGTCCGCAGCTCCAGAGTACGTTGATCGCGACCGCCGAGCAGAGTGCGGTTCTCGCACGCGACTGCGCGGCGATCATAGGCCCGCAGCGCCAGTTCTATGCGACCCGCGACCATGCCGAGGACATCGATGCCGTACGCGCGGCACTGGGCGTTCCGAAGATCGGCCTGATGGGCGTGTCGTATGGGACGAAGCTCGCGCTCGCGTACGCGCTTGCGCATCCCGGCAACGTGGAGCGAATGATCCTCGACTCCGTGGTTCCGCCGCAGTTGCCGGATCCCTTCGATCGCAACGTGTTGAGTGAGATGCCGGACACTCTGAGCTCGCTCTGCGACGGTGGCCTCTGCCGCGCGGCCACGCCGAACTTCTCGGCCGAGGTCGCCGTGCTCGCGAACAAGATCGAGGCGAAGCCGATCGCCGGAAAGATCGTTGCCCCGAACGGCACTTTGAAGACGGTGCGGATGGACGGTGAGCAGCTCCTCTCGATGCTGATCGATACGGATCTGAGCCCGGGCCTCGCTGCCGAGGCTCCCGCCGCGGTGCACGCCGCCCTCAAGGGCAACGTGCGGCCGCTCCTGCGGATCTACGACCTCGACCTCCGCACCAGTGAGCTCTCGTCGGAGGATCTGAGCTTCGGCCTCAACGCCGCGACGAACTGCGCCGACGGTCGTTTCCCGTGGTCGCCCGGCACGGATCCGTCCGCGCGGCAGGCCGCTATCGACACGGCTGTCGCCGGGCTTGCACCAGGCGCACTCGGCCCGTTCGGAAAGTGGGCCGCCCGCCTCGGCACGGCGTACTTCTGCGAGCAGTGGCCCTCGCCGTCCGGCAACACCCCGCTTGGGCCGGGCCCGTACCCGAATGTGCCCGTTCTTGCCGTCAGCGGCGGCTACGACCTCCGTACGCCGACGGCCAGCGCAATCGCGGTGATCAGCCAGTTCCCGCAGGGTCGACTGATCGTCGTTCCGGGCGTGGGTCACAGCGTCCTCACGGCCGACTTCTCCTATTGCTCGCAGCGCGCGACGCGCCAGTGGATCCTCGGCACGCTGGACGCACCGATTCAGGCTGCGTGCCCGCGCGTGCCGCCGCTCGTGAAGATCCTCGGCGCGTTCCCGGCGAAGCCTGCGAAGCCGACGGCGAAGTCGACGCTGGTGCTCGCGTCAAAGACCGTGCGAGAAGCGGAGGCAACGTGGCTGCAGCTGCTCTTCTCCTCGGTCAGCTTCACTCCGCGCGGCGTCTACGGTGGCAAGCTCGCGAACACGAAGAACGGCGACGGCTTCATCCTGACGAAGTACGCGATCGCCCCAGGGGTCTTGGTGACCGGGAAGATCACCTTCGTCGACATCGGTCCGCCGTCGACCTACAAGGGCACGATCAAGGTCTCAGGCCCGGCGGCCACGGCCGGAACGCTGAAATTCACGAAGAATTCGGTCTCCGGCAAGCTCGGCGGCCACAGCATCAAGGGCACGTACTAGAGGATTTGCGACCCGTCCGGTCTCGCCCCTAAACTGCCCGGGCGATGCCGATGTACGAGTACGTGTGCATGAAGTGCGAGGAGCACTTCGAGGAGCTCGTCCGGGGGGATCAGGAGGTTGCGTGCCCGCAGTGCGGCGCGACCAACGTCGCCCGGCAGCTTTCGACGTTCTCGATGGTCGGCACCGCCGGGCAGACCGGCGCGTTCAGCAGTGGCGGCGGCTGTTGCGGCGGAAGCTGTGGCTGCGGTCACTGAGCTGACCAGGGTTGACGAGCTTCGCGCCTTCGGCGAGGTCGTTGCCGGCTGCACCAAGTGCGCACTCGCAGGAGGGCGAACGCAGGTCGTGTTCGGCTCGGGGAACCCGGACTCCGATCTGATGTTCGTGGGCGAGGCTCCGGGCTTCCACGAGGACAAGCAAGGCGTCCCGTTCGTGGGTGCGGCAGGCAAGCTGCTCGACCAGCTGCTCGCCGACATCGGGCTTGCGCGTGACGACGTCTATGTCGTCAACGTTCTCAAATGCCGCCCTCCGGGAAATCGCGATCCACTGCCCGACGAGATCGAAGCCTGCGAGGGCCATCTCTGGCGGCAGATCGAGCTGATCGAGCCGCGTGTCGTCGCCACGCTCGGGAACTTCGCGACGAAGCTCCTCTCCGGCAAGCCGACCGGCATCACGCGTGTGCACGGTCAGGAGCAGAAGGTGACACTTGGCGGACGGTGCGTGCTCCTCTACCCGATCTTTCATCCCGCAGCGGCGCTCTACACACCGCGGATGCTCGACGTACTGAAGTCGGACTTCGCGCGTCTACCGGAGCTCATGGGCCGCGAGGTCGCACCGCCACAGCCGGTGTTCGCCGCCCAGGCGGCCGCCGAGCCGGCGGTCCAGCTCGGCCTCTTCTGATCGAGACACACTCGCCCGAAGAAACCGAGCAGCTCGCTGCCAGGCTCGCCGCCGACCTGGGGCCGGGCGACGTCGTGACGGTCTCTGGCGAGCTCGGCTCCGGCAAGACGACGTTCGTCCGCGGCGCCGCCCGTGCGCTCGGCGTCGAAGGGCCGGTAACGAGCCCGACGTACACCATCGGCCATAGGTACAAGGGCCGGGTCGATGTGTCGCACCTCGACCTCTTTCGCTTCCAAGAGGTGGTGTCGGCGGCGGAGTGGGGGGATCTCGAGCCGTACTTCGACGACGCGGTCGTCTTCGTCGAGTGGCCCGAGGCGGGGGAGGGAGTTCTGCCGCCGATACGCATCGGAGTGCGGCTCGAGCATGGCGGAGAAGGGCGCCGGCTTGTCACGATTCTCGGTGATGCTGATCCTGGCCTTCGACACGGCGACTGACGTAGCGACGAGCGCGCTCGTCTCCGACGGCGAGGTGCTCGGCGAGCGCTCCTCGCGGGCGTCCACGGTCCTCGAGGACGTCGACGCGTTGCTGCGTCAAGCGAGTGCGCAGACCCGTGAGATCGAGGCGCTCGCGGTGGGCATCGGGCCTGGCAGCTTCACCGGTGTTCGCATCGGTCTCGCGACCGCGCGTGGCCTGGCTTTCGCCCTAGGCGTTCCGGCGGCCGGCGTGTCGACACTCGACGCGCTCGCCGCTGGCTCCCTCGGAGCCTTGCCGGTCGTCGATGCCCGGCGCGGCGAGGTCTTCGTGCTGATGGGTGAGCCGAGAGTGCTCGACCCGGGAAAGCTCGAGGTGGCGAACGGGACGATCTGCGTCGGGAGCGGCGCCGTCCGCTACCGCGCCTTGCTGGAAGCTGCCGGAGCCGAGATCCCGCCGGATGGAGACGAGCGGCATCTGCCCCGGGCCCGCTTCCATGCCGAGCTTGCGCACGACTTCGGGCCGGCCGACCAAGTGGAGCCCCTCTACCTGCGAGTCCCCGACGCTGATAAAAACACGTAATGAGCGCGACGGCCAACAAGGTGGATTTCCGGCGCCTCGAACTACGGGACCTCAACGCGATCGAGACCATCGAGCGCGCCTCGTATCCGACACCGTGGTCGCGGTCGATGTTTGCGGGCGAGCTCGCGAAGCCGTCCTCCATTTCGCTCGGCGCGTTCGAGCCCGACACGCGCGAGCTGCTCGGCTACCTGATCATCTCCCGCTACGTCGACGCATGGCACGTGATGAACCTCGCGGTTGCACCGGAACACCGGCGCAAGCGGATCGCCACCGGCTTGCTCGAACGCCTCTTCGAGCTCACCGGAGGCGAAGGACGCCGCGGTTACACCCTCGAGGTGCGAGTTTCGAACGACGTCGCGATCCGTCTCTACGAGCAGGCCGGGTTCAAGGCTCGCGGAGTTCGTCGCGGCTACTACACGGACAACCGTGAGGACGCGCTCATCATGTGGCGCGATTTCGAGCCGCGACCCACTTGATCCTGGGTCTCGAGACGTCCTGCGACGAGACCGCTGCAGCGGTGATCACGCAGGACGGGCAGATCCTCGCGAACGTCATCTCGTCTCAGGCCGATCTGCACGCCCGCTACGGCGGAGTCGTGCCCGAAGTGGCGTCCAGGCGTCACCTCGAGCTCGTCACGCCCGTCTTGCGGGAAGCGTTGGGCGATGCCGGCGCAGAGCTCGACGACGTCGACCTGATGGCGGTGACGGCAGGTCCCGGCTTGATCGGTGCCCTGCTCGTCGGAGTTGCAGCGGCGAAGGCGATCGCGTGGGCGAGGCGGTTGCCGCTGGCGCCGGTGGATCACCTTCACGGCCACATTGCATCCCTCTATCTCGAGCCGGACCCGGTCGAGCCGCCGTTTCTCTGCCTGCTCGCGAGCGGTGGTCACACGATGCTGCTGGACGTTCAGGATCGTGCGGGCAAGGCCCGAGTGCTCGGCACGACGCTCGACGACGCCGCGGGAGAGGCCTTCGACAAGGGAGCGCGCCTGCTCGGGCTCGGCTACCCAGGCGGCGCCGAGATCGACCGCATCGCGCGAGCGGGGGACGCCGGCGCTTACGACTTCCCCGTCGCACGGGTGCCCGGGCTCGACTTCTCCTTCTCGGGGCTCAAGACAGCACTGCTCTACGCCGTCAAGGACCTGCCGGCGGATGAGCTCGCACGACGGCGTGCCGATCTCGCCGCGAGCTACCAGTCGGCGATCGTGCGCGCTCTCGTCGAAAGGACCCAGCAGGCCGCTGCGGAGCTCGGCACGTCGAAGATCGCCGTGGTGGGCGGGGTGGCTGCGAACTCGGACCTGCGCGCCGCGCTTCCCCCGTCTACCGCCCTCGCGCCACTGCCCCTCTGCACGGACAACGCGGCGATGATCGCCTCGGCTGCGCGCTTCACCAATCCCATCCAGTATCCCCGCTATCTTGGGCTCGATGCGTACGCGTCCACCGCGTGAGCCGAGAAACGCGCTCGTGCTCGCGGCTCTGGCGGTCGTCGCGACGGCCGTCCTCATCGCGGCCGGAGGTCACAGCAGCGGCCTGACGGCCGAGGGAGAAACGAGCTGGCAGGGGCTTGCCGGGGCCCAGCGTCCGCGCGTCGCGGTCGGCCAGCGCGTGATCGTCCTGCTCAAGGCGCCCGCGCTCGCAGACCGCGTCGGCAACGCCGGAGGCCTGGCGACGAGCGAGCAGGAGCGCCAGTGGACGCAGAGCGCGCTCTCTGCTCAAAAGCTTCTCGTCGCACGGCTGCGAGTCCAGGGCGTCGTCGTCCAGCCCGAGTTCAGTTACACGCGAGCGGTCAACGGCTTCTCGGCCGCGTTCGACGCGCGCGGGATCGCGCTCCTCGAACGAGCCCCGGACGTCGCGGGCGTGTATCCCGTGCGGGCGGCATATCCGGCGTCGCTCAGCTCGCGTCTCCTGACGACGACGGGCTTCGGAGAGCGGCCGAACATCAGTCTGTCGGACAAGGATGGGCGTGGCGTCACGATCGCGCTCCTCGATACCGGCGTCGATCGGGCTCAGCCCTTCCTGCGCGGGCGGGTCACCGGTGGGATCGACATCGTCGGGGGCGACGCGGGTGCCCTCGCTGCGCCACAACCCGGCGAGCCCTCCCAGCTCGAACGGCACGGCACCGAGATGGCCGGCCTCCTCGTCGGCTCCGGTGGGCCCGGTGCGCTCGCCGGCGTCGCCCCGGGGGCCACCGTCTTGCCGATCCGCGTTGCTGGTTGGCAGCGAGACGCCTCGGCAGGCTGGGCCGTCTATGGGAGGACCGACCAGGTGCTGGCCGGGCTCGAGCGCGCGGTCGATCCGAATGGTGACGGCGATGCGCACGATGCAGCTCGCGTGGCGCTGGTAGGCGTCGCGGAGCCTTTCGCCGGTTTCGCAGACGGGCCAATCGCCCGTGCTGTCGAGGGCGCCACGCGGCTCGACACGCTCGTCGTCGCGCCCGCCGGAAACGACGGGCCGGCAGGGCCTGGATACGGCTCGGTCGCCGGCCCGGGAGGCGCACCGGCGGTGTTGACGGTCGGTGCCGCCGATCTGCGGCCCCGCTTCGGTCAGGTGCGGGTGGTTCTCCGCGCGGCTCTCCGAGTCGAGTTCGATGGCATGAGCCCGCTCGTCGGCGCGGTCACCCCGTCGGAGCCACTGGACATCGGGATCGGCGCACCACGTGCACAGACGACGGAGCCGGTGGGTTACGGCGGGCCGGTTCCGTTGCTCGACTTCTTCGACCGTCACGGCGAGAGTCTCGTCGCGGGCCGGGCGGCCCTCCTACCGGCCGGGGCCGATCCGAACGGTTCGCTCGCGAACGCAGCTCAGGCCGGAGCCGTTGCGGTCCTGTTCTACGGCGCTGACCTGCCGGCGGGCGGCATCGGTCTCGACGAGAGCGCACCGATCCCCGCAGTTTCCGTTCCCGAGGCTGCCGCGCAGACGCTGCTGGCGCGCATCCGCAGCGGCATTCCCGTGACCCTTTCACTCGGCGCGGCGCGCACGAGATCCAATGCCGGCGAGGGCCGCGTCACTCCCTTCTCGTCGACCGGGCTTGCTTTCGACGGACGCGTGAAGCCCGAGCTCGTCGCCCCGGGGGTTGCCCTGGAAACCGCCGAGCCCGGAGCCAACGCCGACGGTTCGGCCCGCTATGGCACCGTGAACGGAACGAGTGCCGCAGCCGCCCTTGTCGCCGGTGCCGCCGCGCTGCTCGCCCAGGCTCGGCCGTACCTCGACGCCGACGCGCTCAAGAGCCTGCTCGTCGGTGCGGCCCGGCCTCTTCCCGACGACGGCATCACCGCGCAAGGTGCGGGACTCGTCGACCTCGGGGGTGCTGCGGCGACCGAAGTCGGGGCGAGCCCTGCCTCTCTCGCACTCGGCCGTGCGGACAGCAGCCACTGGCGCACCGACCAGGTGGTCGTCCTGCGTAACGTCTCCTACCGCCGTCTGATTCTGTCGCTCGACGTCGCGGTCGTGAACGAGGGAGCGGCATCGGTCGAGTTCGACGTGAAGCCCCAACGCTTCTCGCTGGGGTCGGGACGCTCGATCCGCGTGCACGTGCGGGCGCGCGCGACGAGCAAGCTCGAGGGAACTGCCCCGGCCGAGGGCGTCGTGGTAGTGACGCCCGCCGCGGGTCGCGCAATTCGTGTGCCGTGGACGATCGTCTTCGGTCGGCGACGCCCGGCCGAGTTGACCACGGTCCGACTCTCACAACGCACGTTCACACCCTCCGACGCAGCGCCTCCACTGCTGAGCTTCGTGGCCGGGTCCGTGCGGCGTTCGGCGGCCGCGTCCGACGTGCTGCCGCTGTCCCGTCTGGACCTCGAGCTCTGGAGCCCAGCCGGCGGCCGCATCGGTTTGCTCGCCCGACTGCGCGACGTGCTTCCCGGACGCTATTCGTTCGGCGTGACCGGTAGGGACCCGACCGGGGCCGTGCTGCCGAGCGGCGACTACCAGCTCAGGCTCGTCGCCTTCGGGACGGACGCAGGACCGCCGACAGTGCGGACAATCGGTTTCACGATCAAGTAGGCTCCGCCGGCCCAGCCCGAAATGTCCCCATTTGCGCGGAAAAAGGAGCTGACGTGACCACGGTCGATGCGCCCGTCTCGCATCTGCGCGAGAACCCCTACGAGATCGCGAAGTCGCAGTTGCGCAAGGTGGCGAAGACGTTCGCCATCGATCCCAACCTCGTCAATGTCCTTCAGATGTGCAAGAAGGCGGTGTCCGTTTCGATTCCGGTCGCGATGGACGACGGCACGACTCAGGTCTTCGAGGGGTATCGCGTGACGCACAACGTCGCGCGCGGGCCGTCGAAGGGCGGCATCCGCTATCACCCGGACGTCACGCTCGACGAGGTCAAGTCGCTTGCGATGTGGATGACGTGGAAGTGCGCGCTGTCGGGCATCCCGTTCGGCGGTGCAAAGGGCGGCGTGATCTGCAATCCGAAGACGATGTCCGAGGGTGAGCTGCAGCGGATGACGCGCCGTTACACGTCCGAGATCATCAACGAGATCGGCCCCGAGAAGGACATTCCGGCACCGGACGTCGGCACGGACGGGCGTGTGATGGCCTGGATCTTCGACACCTACTCGATGAACAAGGGCCACTCGGTGCTGGGCGTCGTCACCGGCAAGCCGCTGACGATCGGCGGCTCACTGGGCCGCGAGGAGGCGACGGCACGCGGTGCTCTCTATTGCGTGCGCGAAGCGGTGCGGAAGAAGCAGATGTCGCTGCAGGGGACGAGGGTCGCGGTACAGGGTTTTGGCAACGTCGGCTCGTTCCTCGCGAAATTCCTGGCCGAGGACGGGGCGACCGTGATTGCGATCTCCGATTCGACCTCCGGTCTCCACAACCCGAATGGGATCGACGTCCAGGCGGCGATCGCGCACAAACGCGAGACAGGCTCCCTGGCAGGACTCAAGGCCGCCGACCCGATCTCGAACGACGAGCTGCTGCTTCTCGAGTGCGACGTGCTCGCGCCGTGCGCCCTCGAGCAGGTCATCACGACAGACAACGCGGCCAAGGTCAGGGCGAGGATCATCGTCGAAGGCGCGAACGGCCCGATCACCCCCGCGGCGGACGAGATCCTCGAGGAGAAGGGCGTGCTCGTCCTGCCGGACATCCTGGCCAACGCCGGGGGCGTCGTCGTCTCCTACTTCGAATGGGTGCAGGGTCTCCAGGAGTACTTCTGGAAAGAGGCCGAGGTGAACGCGAAGCTGAACGACATCGTGACGCGCGCGTTCAACGAGACCTGGGCCACGATGGAGAGCCGCGACATCTCGATGCGCCTCGCCGCCTACGGTCTCGCCGTCCAACGCGTCGCCGAAGCGACGACCACCCGCGGGATCTATCCCTAGAGTCCTCTTTTACCGCGCAGAGGGTTGCCACCTTTGCGAGCGTGCGCTCGAGATCGTCGAAGACGTTCGGGCGGAGGTGCCTTTCGAGCTCGAGACCGTGGACATCGGCGGCGATCCTGAGCTGGAAGCGCGCTACCGGGAATGGCTCCCCGTCGTCGAGATCGACGGGGAGCGGGCTTTCGTCTACTACGTGGATTCAGGCGCCTTGAGGCGCAAACTGGCCGCACAAACTTGACCTACGCGGCGGCTCGTCGCCGCGTGATACAACGGGTTCGGGTTGTCACAAACTCTCGATCCAAAGGGCGTCGTGGCCGGGTCCGACCGGCTCACCGTCGGCGTAGCGGCTCGTCTGTCCCGCTACCTCCAGGTGCTCACCCAGGCGAAGAAGATGGGCAAGGAGCGCATCTCCTCCCAGGAGATCTCGGACTACACCAACATCAACGCGACTCAGATCCGGCGTGACCTTTCCGCTTTCGGCAAGTTCGGCAAGCGCGGCGTCGGCTACAACATCGACTCGCTGCTCGGCGAGATCCGCAAGATCCTCCGCACGCAGGGTCAGCACAACATCGCGCTGATCGGGGCCGGCCGGCTCGGCCAGGCCATTGCGAGCTCGCCGATCTTCGCGGAGCATGGGATCAACATCGCCGCCGTGTTCGACACCGATCCGGACAAGGTCGGCCGCGGGGTCGGCAACGTCCCTGTGAGCGACTACACGCGCCTCACCGACACGATTCGCGAGAAGAACATCATCGTCGGCGTCGTAGCGGTGCCTGCCGACAACGCGCAGAAGGTCGCGAACGATCTCGTCGAGTCCGGGGTCCGGATCATCTTCAACTACTCCGAGGCTTTGCTCGACGTCCCGCAGGACGTGGCCGTCCATACGTCGAACCCTGCGGTCGAGCTCCTCTACGCGCTCTACTTCTACTTGACCTAGCGGCACCGTCGGGAGCCCGATGAGGATCCTGCTCTGGCACGGCTACCTCCTCGGGGGCACCGGGTCGAACGTCTACACCCGCGCGCTGGCACGAGAATGGAGCCGCGCGGGTCACGACGTGACGGTCATCTGCCAGGAGCCGCACCCCGAGCGCTATGACCTCGGCGGCGCGAAGGTCTTCCGCCCGAACGTGGGACCGCTGCTGCCGGTCTTCGTGCTCGATCGCTACGAGGGCATCGAGGCAAAGCTGCTGCAGGACTTCACGCGCGCCGAACGTGACCGCTACGTCGCCCTGAACGCGACGGCGTTGTGCGCACACATGCCCGCCGATCTCGTGTTTGCGAACCACGTGCTGCTCGGCGCTCCGGTCGGGGTCGCAAGCGGCTTGCCGTTCGTCGTCAAGGCGCATGGCTCCGAGCTCGAGTATTCGATCCGCGGCAATGACGACCTGACGACCTGGGCCAGGGAGACGCTTCCCTATGCGAAAGCCGTGTACGTGGGATCTGCCCATATCCGCGAGGTGCTCGAGGACGTCGTCGGTCAGGTCGACCGCGTCCACGAGGTGCCGCCGGGCGTGGACGTCGACGAGTTTCGCCCCGCGCCGCGCGAGGAGGCGCTGCAGGAACTGCTCGCCGAGGCGCGAACCGATCCTCCGAACCCGGGGAATGCGAACGAGCGTCATCCCGACGCCGCGAATGCGGAGCGCTTCTCCGAGTTCTTCGCAAGCGACGAGCCGACGGTCGTCTACTTCGGCAAGCTCATCTACAACAAGGGCGTCCACATCCTGCTGGACGCGCTCCGTGAGGTCGATGCCCGTGCGGTCATCGTCGGCTTCGGGGATTACCGTGAGGAGCTGGAGCGAGCAGCGCCGCTCGGAACGCTTTTCACCGGCCCGCTCGAGCATCGCCACCTCGTCCACCTGTTGCCGCTGGCCGAAGTCACCGTCGTGCCGTCGATCTTCCCGGAGGCGTTCGGAATGGTTGCGGCGGAGGCGGCAGCCGCCGGATCGCCGCCGCTGGTGGCCCGTCACTCGGGGCTCGCCGAGGTGGCGCGGGACCTGGAGGCCGCTTATCCAGCCGAGTTGCGGCACCTCGCGAGCTTCGCGACGGGCGATTCGGCGGACCTGGCCGGAAAGCTCGGCGAGCTGCTTGCGCTCACCCCCGAGGCCCGAGCGGACCTCGGCGCCGCGGCGCGCCGCGTCGCAGTGGAGCGCTGGAGCTGGTCGAGCGTTAGCGAGCGCCTCCTATCGCTTCATTTACGCTAGCGACGTGGGGGATTCGCAAAAGCTGAGCCCGGACGAGCAGGTCAACTCTGCTCGCGAGGCGTTCGACGAGGGGCAGGACTTCACGATCGCGGTCGAGGAGGAGTTCGCCCTGCTCGATCCCGACACGCTCGAGCTCACGAATCGATTCGAGGAGCTGAAAGCAGGCGCCGGAGGCACCGAGCTCGACGAGAACCTCGTCGGCGAGCTGATCGCTTCGGAGATCGAGGTGAAGACGGGGAAGTGCGCAAACTTCGCGGAAGCGTCCGAGCTGATCGCGCGACGCCGCGTGCAGCTCGGCGAGCTCGCCGACGAGTTCGGAGTCGGGCTCAGCAGCACGGGCACGCATCCCTGGAGCCGCTGGCAGGACCAGCGCATCATCGACACGCCTCACTATCGCCGTAACAGCGAGATCCTCCAGTACGTCGTCTGGCGGAACAACAGCTTCGGCATCCACGCGCACATCGGCATCAAGGGCGCGGACCGGGCGATCGCCGTGTGCAATGCGTTTCGCAACGTGCTCCCCGAGCTGCTTGCGCTCTCCGCGAGCTCGCCGTTCGTCGAGGACTGTGTCACCGGGCTGCATTCGGCGCGCACCGAGATCTTCACGAAGACCTTTCCGCGCTGCGGCGTGCCCGACGCCTTCGACGGCTGGTCCGCCTACGAGGAGTACGTGCGCTTCCTCTATGCGACCGGGTCGATCGAGGAGCACACGCAGATCTGGTGGAGCGTCCGCCCGCACCTTGCGTATCCGACCGTCGAGGTCCGCATCTGCGACGCGCAGCCGGACCTCGCTGAAGCCCAGTCGCTGACAGCACTGATCTACGCCCTCGGCGCCCGGTTCGCGCGCGCGATCGACCAGGGCGAGCCTCTGCCCGACCTGCCGCACCGTTTGATCGAGGAGAACCTGTGGCGAGCGATCCGCTACGGGCTCGGCGGCGAGCTGATCGACTTCGAGCGAAGCGAGGTCGTTCCGACGCGGGCGCGGATCGAGGCGCTGATCGAATGGGTGGAGCCGGTCGCGGGTGAGATCGGCGCCGCGCCCTTCCTCGCCGTCCCGGCGACAAATGCGGCCGAGCGTCAGTACGACCGTCAAGCTGAGCTCGGCTCGCATCGCGACGTCTTCGCCGAGCTCGTGCGCCGGCCACGAGAACGCGTCGGTGGCTGAGGCCGTCCAGGGGATCGGCGGCGTCTTCTTTCGGGCGCGCGACCCGGAAGCGCTTCGTGCCTGGTACGCCGAGCAGCTCGGGATCGACATGGAGGCCTACGGCACGACGTTCACCGCGGCCGAAGGCGACCAGACGGTCTGGGCGCCGTTTGCCGCCGACACCGAGTACTTCGGCTCGAGTGGGCAGCAGTCGATGGTCAACTTTCGCGTGCGCGACCTGGACGCGATGCTCGACCAGCTCCGCGCCGCGGGCGTCGCCGTCGACGAACGGGTGGAGGAGATGGAGTTCGGCAGGTTCGGCTGGGCGACCGACCTGGAAGGGAACCGATTCGAGCTCTGGCAGCCCGTATGAGCACGCCGTCCGACGAGCAGCTCGTGAAGCAGCTCGAAGAGGAGCTGAAGAAGCTGAAGGTCTCGGACCTGCTCGTCCAGACGCTCTACACCGTGTCCTCACTCGGTTACCGGCGGCTCTCCGAGGAAGAGCGGGACCTCGACCAGGCGAGGCTGGCGATCGAAGCGCTGCGGGCGCTCCTTCCCGTGCTCGAGGGCTCGGCGGCCGAGGAGCTGATCCGGGACTTCAAGCAGGTGACCGCGAACCTCCAGCTCGCCTACGCGGACGCGACGAAAACCGGCGCCTGACCTGGAAGAACGCCCCGTGGCCGTCCGTCTTGTGGGGGAGATGGCAGTCGAGATCGCAAGCGGCATCCGCTGTGGCTGCGGGTACGTCCTCTGGGGGGACGACGAGCAGAACCTGCTGGTCGCCGCCGATCTCCACGTCCGAAACGCCCATCCCGACCTCGTCGGCACCCTTTCCCCGCTCGAGCTGGCCCGCCCGGCGGACGAGGACGAAGCAGCGGCCTGAGCCCTCGAGCGGCGCTCGCAGGGCCGCCATGTGATAGAAAAGCCGCCGCGCCGAGACCCCTCGGCGCCGACTTTGTGAGGGGGTAGGGACGCTGATCGTCGGGAGCTTTTTCAACGAGCATCCGGTGCTGTTCGCGCTCATCTGCGCGGGGGTGGCAATCGCCTACGGCATCGTGCTGACCTACTGGGTGCTGAGCCGTCCGGCCGGCAACGACCGGATGCGGGAGATCGCGAAGGCGGTCCAGGAAGGCGCGGCCGCCTACCTGCGTCGCCAGTACATCACCATCGGCGTCGTCTCGATCGTCCCGTTCCTTCTGCTCGGCTTCTACAACAAGCTCGGGTGGGGAACGGCGATCGGCTTCCTCGTCGGCGCGGTGCTCTCCGCAGCAGCCGGGTTCATCGGGATGAACGTCGCGGTGCGCGCAAACGTGCGCACCGCCGAGGCCGCCCGCGAGGGGCTCAAGCCGGCGCTCGACGTGGCGTTCCGCGCCGGCTCGGTGACCGGCATGATGGTCGTCGGCCTCGGCTTGCTCGGCGTCGCGGGCTACTACTGGGCTCTCACCGGCTGGCTCGGGCACTCGCAGGACTCGGCGATCGACGACCTGATCGGGCTGGCCTTCGGCGGGTCGCTCATCTCGGTCTTCGCGCGGCTCGGCGGCGGCATCTACACCAAGGCTGCCGACGTCGGCGCCGACCTCGTCGGGAAGATCGAGGCGGGCATTCCCGAGGACGATCCCCGGAACCCGGCGGTGATCGCGGACAACGTCGGGGACAACGTCGGGGACTGCGCAGGGATGGCGGCCGACCTCTTCGAGACCTACGCCGTGACCGCGGTCGCGGTGATGCTCCTCGGAACGCAGTTCCCGTCGAGCCGGCTAGCGCTCTATCCGCTTGCGCTCGGCGGGATGTCCATCCTCGCATCGGTGATCGGCACGTTCTTCGCGCGCGTCGGGAAGAGCGGAAACATCATGAACGCCCTCTACAAGGCCGTCCTCGTAGCGACCGTGCTCTCTGCGATCGGGTTCATCCCGGTGACGATGGCCTACGACGGCGGGAAGTTCAGCTTCACGGATCTCTATGCGTCGTCCCTTGTCGGCCTCGTCGTGACGTTTCTGCTCGTTGCGATCACGGAGTACTACACCGGCACTCGCTGGGGACCGGTGAAGTCGATCTCCTCGGCGTCACAGACCGGACACGCCACGAACATCATCTCCGGCCTTGCCGTCGGCATGCAGGCGACAGCGCTCCCGGTGGTCGTGCTCGCCGCGGGAATCCTCGTTGCGCATCATTTCGCGGGGCTCTACGGCATCGGCGTTGCGGTGATGGCGCAGCTCTCGATGGCCGGCCTGATCGTCGCACTCGACGCCTATGGCCCGGTGACCGACAACGCAGGAGGGATCGCGGAGATGGCCGACCTGCCGGACTCGGTCCGTGCCATCACCGATCCTCTGGACGCGGTCGGCAACACGACCAAGGCGGTGACCAAGGGCTACGCGATCGGGTCTGCCGCGTTGGCCGCGCTCGTCCTCTTCGACTCGTACACCACCGGCCTGGCCGACCAGGGCCTGCCCTCGGTTTTCAACCTCAACGACGCCTGGGTGATCGCCGGTCTGTTCATCGGCGGCCTGATGCCGTTCCTCTTCGCCTCGCTTGCGATGCAAGCGGTCGGCCGGGTGGGCGGCGAGGTCGTCACCGAGGTGCGCCGGCAGTTCCGTGAGAACCCGGGGATCATGGAGGGGACGACCCGGCCGGAATACGGGCGGGCCATCGACATCGTCACGGGTTCGGCGATCAAGGCGATGCTGCTGCCTGCGCTGATCCCGATCGTCTTTCCGATCGTCGTGGGGATCATCAGCGCGCGCATGCTCGGCGGCCTCTTGATCGGCACGATCGTGACCGGCCTCTTCCTGGCGATCTCGATGACCTCGGGCGGAGGCGCCTGGGACAACGCGAAGAAGCTGATCGAGGACGGAGCCTTCGGCGGCAAGGGCTCGGAAGCCCATGCAGCATCGGTGACGGGCGACACGGTGGGCGATCCCTACAAGGACACCGCCGGGCCGGCGATCAACCCGATGATCAAGATCACGAACATCGTCGCGATCCTGATCATCCCTCTGATCGTTTCGATTCACGGCTAGCCTGCCGAAGCTCTACGCTCCGGCGCCATGAGCACGACGCCGCCGGGCACTGTCGCCCCGCAGCCGCGACGTAGGGGCAGGCGCAGGCAGCAGACGCTCGAGCGGGTGCTCGGGACGCCTGCGCTCTTCGCCACCGCCTACGGCAACGTCGGTTCCTCGATCTACTACGCGCTGGGTCTTGTCGCCGGGATCGCTCTCGGGCTGACGCCACTCGTCTTCGTCATCAGCGGCCTGATCTTCGCCGCTACCGCCGCGACGTATGCGGAGGGGACGGTGCGCTATCCGGAAGCAGGCGGCTCGTCGAGCTTCGCGCGCCATGCGTTCAACGAGCTCGTGTCCTTCGGGGCGGCCTGGGCGCAGATGCTCAACTACATCATCACGATCGCCATCTCGGCGTTCTTCGTGCCGCACTACCTCTCGATCTTCTGGGGCCCACTGCGAGAGAACCCGTGGGACATCGTGGGCGGGGTCGTCGTCGTCGTCTTTCTCGTCCTGCTCAACGTGATCGGGATCAGGGAAGCAGCGCGCCTGAACATCCTGCTGGCCGTCATCGACTTCGCAACGCAGCTCGTGCTCGTGATCATCGGGTTCGCGCTGATCTTCAACCCGCACATCGTCTTCTCGGCGAACATCCACTGGGGAGTCGCGCCGACCTGGAGCCAGTTCTTCCTCGCGATCCCGATCGCGATGATCGCGTACACCGGGATCGAGACGGTCTCGAACCTGGCCGAGGAGGCGCGCGACCCACCGCGCGACATTCCGCGCTCGATCACATGGGTCGCCGGCGCGGTCTTCGCGATCTACTTCACCCTGCCGCTGATTGCGCTCTCCGCGCTGCCCGTAGAGAAGACCGCGAACGGCTATCAGACGCTACTGGGCGTCGGGCCGGAGAAGGGTGGCTTCAAGAACGATCCGGTGCTCGGCCTGGTCGAGCACCTCGGCTTACACGGCGAGGTGCTGCACGTGTCGAAGATCTACGTCGGGATCCTCGCAGCGACGATTCTGCTCATCGCGACGAACGCGGGCGTGATCGGCGCGTCCCGGATCACGTACGCGATGGCGACCTACCGGCAGCTGCCCGAGGTGTTCCGCCGGCTGCATCCAAGGTTCAAGACGCCTTGGCTGGCGCTCGTCGTCTTTGGCGGGATCATCTCGATCCTCGTCCTGCTTCCGGGCCAGACGGACTTCCTCGGAAACATGTACGCGTTCGGCGCGATGCTGTCGTTCACGATCGCGCACGTCTCGGTGATCGCTCTGCGCGTCAAGTCGCGCGATGACCACGAGTCGTTCAAGGCCCGCCCGAACATCCGCGTGCGCGGCGTCGACTGGCCGCTCTTCGCGATCTTCGGCGCGTTGGGCACCGGGATCGCCTGGCTGGTCGTCGTGGTTCAGAAGCCGGAGACCCGGTGGGTCGGGCTGGGCTGGCTCATCGCCGGCCTGATCGGATACATCGTGTACCGGCGGTACGTGCTGCATGAGCCGGTGACGGAGACCTTGCGCGCTCCGGTGATCATCGGCCCGGCGATCGCCCTCGAGTACCGAAACATCCTCGTCCCGGTCAAGCCCGGGCGGCCGTCGGAAGAGGCGATCGACGTCGCCTGTCGCCTTGCCACCGACAGGGGCGCGTCGATCTCCTCGCTGAGCGTCGTCGTCATCTCGCTCGAGTTACCGCTCGACACCCTGCTGGAGGAAGAGGAGGAGCGAGCCGAAGACGCTCTCGACTCCGCAGCGGCGATCGCCGAGCTTTACGGCGTCAACTTCACCGAGCGCCTCGTCCGCGTGCGTAACGCCGGTCGTGCCATCGTGGACGAGGCGACGCGACGCCAGAGCGAGATCATCGTCATGGGCGCCCCGCGTGCCGGCCGCGGCCGCGACGTGTTCAGCGATACGGTGGACTTCGTGCTCAAGCACGCCCCGTGCAGGGTCATGGTGGTCGCCGGGCAGAAGGCGGCATGAACGACGCCTACCGCTACGGCGTTGCCATCTTCGCCGTCACCTTCATCGGGATCGGGCTTGCGATCATCGTCGTGACGACGGTCCGAGGCGGCGCCGCGTTCGGCTACCTCATGGGCTTCCTCTTCCTCGCCCTCGGGATCGGCCGGCTCTATCTGCTCCGGCGGCGGCGCTAACCTCAGCTAGTGGCGCGCAAGCTGCCCCGGCTCGAGCGGGTCCTCGATGCTCCCGCCCTCTTCTCAATCGCGTACGGGGAGATCGCCTCCTCGATCTACTTCGCGCTCGGGATCATCACGCTGTACGCCCTCGGGCTCACGCCGGCGCTCCTGCTCGCGACCGGTCTGCTCTTCCTGATCGTCTCGCTCTCGTATGCGGAGGGAACCGCGGCGATCCGCGAAACCGGGGGTGCTGCGACATTCGTCCGGATTGCCTTCAACGACTTCTGGGGCTTCATCACCGGCTGGGCTCTCTTCCTCGACTACCTGATCGTCATCGCACTCTCGGCGCTGTTCCTGCCGCACTACGTCGCCGGTGCCTTCTTCACCAAGCTGCACCGGCCCTGGGACGTCGTCGCGGGGTGCGGGGTGATCTCGGCTGTGGCGATCATCCGTTTGGTCCACCGCACACGCTTGCATCGGTGGGCACTCGTCGTCGCGCTCGTCGACCTCGTGACCCAGTTGCTCATCGTCACGCTCGGGCTCGCGATGCTCTTCTCGCCGGATGTGCTCACGACCGGGACGTCACTCGGCACCTCGCCGACCTGGCACTCGCTCGCGTTCGCGATCCCGTTGGCGATGCTCGCCTACACAGGGCTCGAGACCGTCGCGAACCTTGCAGAGGAGACACGACGACCCGGACGGGACCTTCCGCGCAGCCTCTTCAGTGCAATCGGGCTGGTCGTCGTCATCTATGTGCTGATCGCGGTCGTCGGGCTCTCGGCGTTCCCGCCGACCCACGGGACGCTGCTCGGGAGCAACTGGATCCGTGCTCCTCTGGTCGGAATCGTGACGCAGATCCGCGAACAGGTCCCGTATTGGATCGGTGCGCCCCTACAGGTCTTCGTCGGCCTCTCCGGTGCGCTCATCCTGCTGACAGCGGCAACGACGTCGATCTCCGGCTTCGGTCGCCTCGCGTACTCGCTCGGCGAGCATGGACAGCTACCGCGGCGGTTCGGAATGCTCAGGCCGCGCACGCTCGTCGCGCCGGAGTCGATCGTTGCCGCAGCCGTGATCTCGATCGGGCTTCTGATCGGCACGGCGGTGCTCGCACATCCTGTGCTCTTCCTCGCCAGCCTCTTCAGCTTCGGCGTGCTGCTCGCCTTCACCGCCGCGCAACTGGCGGTGATCAAGCTGCGCTTCAGCGAGCCACAGCGCCGGCGCCCATACCGTGTTCCCTTCACGGTCGGCCGGGTTCCGATCCCTTCTGTGGTCGGCGCCATCCTGACCGCCACCGTGTGGATCATCGCGATGGCGACCCACGTGGGCGCCCGCTACGCAGGCCCTGCCTGGCTTGCCGTCGGGCTCGTGATCTACGTCACCGTCCGCAAGTCCCGCGGCGAGGGCCTGCTGGCCCGCGTGGTCTCCGCCGACGAGCATCGCGGGCTCGCCGAAGCGGAGTTCAAGAAGATCCTCGTCCCGATGAAGCTCGGCGAGATCGGCGAGGAGATGCTCGCGACGGCGGTGAAGCTGGCGCAGGAGCGCGGGGCCTCCGTCGAGGCGCTGCACGTCATCCGCGTTCCCATGGACCTCCCGCTCGACGCGGAGCTCGTCGACGACGAGGAGCGCGCCGAGGCCTCGCTCGCCGAGGCGAAGCTGCTCGGCGCCGACCACGGCGTGGCGGTCGAAGGGCGAACGGTTCGTGCCCGCTCGATCGGCCAGGCGATCGTCCAGGAGGCCCAGGATCAGGAGGCCGACCTGATCGTTCTTGGCTCGGCGCCGCGCTGGAGGCGCCAGTCCCGCTTCTTCTCTCCGACGGTGGACTACGTCCTCAAGAAAGCCCCGAGCGAAGTCCTGATCGTCGCGTTTCCCCAGGGCGTCCTCGAGGGGGACGGCGACCTACACCAGGGTTGACTGCCGAGCTACGCTGAGTCTGTGAAGCTCATCGTTATCGGCTGCGGCCGGGTGGGCTCGACCATCGCCAAGCGGTTCGCCTCCGAAGGGTGGAACGTGACCGCAGTAGACGAGAACGAGTCTGCTCTCAGCCGCCTCGGAGAGAACTGGACCGGAGGGTTCATCGTCGGCCACGGCATGGACACGGCCGTTCTCCGCGAGGCTGGGATCGAGGAGGCCGACGCCGTCGTCGTCTCCACCGACGGCGACAATACGAACCTCGTCATCGGGCAGGTTGCGCAGAAGCGCTTCGGGATCGAGTGCACCGTCGTGCGGATCCTGGATCCAGCCCGTGCCGACTTCTACCGCGAGCGCGGCCTCCGAACGATCTGCCCGACCTCGACGGCGATCGATTCGCTCTCCGACGCTGTGCGCTCGTGCGACATTCCGACAGTACGCGAGGAGGTCAAGGCCTAGGTATGTATGTCCTGATTGCAGGCGGCGGCAAAGCGGGCGCGAACGTCATGCGCACCCTGCTTCGCCACGGCCATGAGGCGACCATCATCGAGCAGAAGCGCGACCGGTTCGAGCGGCTCGAGTCCGAATTCGAGCACCAGGCGATGCAGGGCGACGCAACGGAGCTCTACACCCTGGAGAAAGCCGGGATCAAGCGACCGCCGGATCTCGTGCTGGCCCTCACCGGAGATGACGAGGACAACCTCGTGATCTCGCAGCTCGCCAAGGAGAAGTACGGCGTCCAGAAGATCATCGCGCGCGTCAACGATCCTCGGAACCAGCCGCACTTCGACCTGCTCGGCATCTCGCCGACGGTGTGCGCGACCTCGAGCATCCTCGGGCTCGTCGAGCACGAGGTCCCGGAGCACGATCTCGTGCATCTGCTCGAGCTGCGGAAGGAGAACCTCGAGATCGTCGAGGTCCAGATCGACAAGGAGTCGCCCTCCGCCGGCAAGACCGTCGAGAAGCTGAGGCTGCCGGAAGGCTCTCGGCTCATCTCGGTCATGCGCGACGGCACCGCGGAGATCGCAGTCGGGTCGACCGAGCTCAAGCCGGGTGACCAGATTCTGGCGATCCTGCAGCCCGGCAAAGAAGACGAGCTCCGCCGGATTCTTCTTAAGAAGTAGGTAAAGACTCGAACCGCCGAGCCGCGGCGTGACTACGTTTCGGTGAGTGCTCGCCCACGTTCTCGCAGCCGCCGCCCTTGCGCTCCCTGCCTCGCAGGCGCAACAGCAACTTTCAATCCGACCGTTCGCGCAGGGGCTCTCGGCGCTCACCGCCGTCGCCTCGACACCGGCGGAACCTCGGCGCCTCTACGCGGTCGAGCAGGTCGGGCGAATCCGCTACTTCGTCAACGGCAAGCTTCGGGGCACGTTTCTGGACATCAGGAACCAGGTTTCGAGCGGCGGCGAGCGGGGGCTGCTCTCCGTTGCGTTCCATCCCGCCTATGCGAAGAACCATCGCTTCTACGTGAACTACACCGATCGCAACGGGAACACGCGCGTTGTCGAGTTCCGGTCGCGCAACGGTCGCGCGATCAAGTCGTCCGCGCGACAGCTGCTGTTCGTGCGTCAGCCGTACCCGAACCACAACGGCGGCGAGCTGCAGTTCGACTCGAAGGGGCTGCTCTACGTGGGGATGGGCGACGGCGGCTCGGGAGGTGATCCGGGCAACCGCGCGCAGCGGACCAGCGAGAAGCTCGGCAAGCTGTTGCTGATCGATCCGCTTCGTCGCGGCGCGAGCTGGCAGATCGTCGGGCTCGGTCTCCGGAACCCGTGGCGCTTCTCGTTCGACCGCGCAAACGGCGACCTCTACATCGGTGACGTGGG
>DATMZV010000093.1:0-7901 GCA_035573355.1 Gaiellaceae bacterium
TCTCTAGGCGTGCGGTGAGGCTGATTTCCGGGACGCCTGTGAGCGCCTTCGACACCGGACAGTTCTGCTTGGCTCCGTCCGCTGCCTGCTGGAACGCACCGTCGTCGATTCCGGGCACGCGGCCGGCGACGTCGAGCGCGATCTTCTTGATTCCCTCGCCGGGCTGGAACGTCACGGTCGCGGACGTCTTCAGCTCCTCGGGAGGATGCCCGGCCTGCGCGAGCCCGTTCGACAGCGCCATCGAGAAGCACGTTGCGTGCGCGGCCGCGATCAGCTCCTCGGGGCTGGTCTTTCCCTCGGGTGCTTCCGAGCGGGCCGGCCAGCTGACGTCGAGGCCGCCGAAGGCACCGCTCGTCACGGAGTCGATGCGTCCGTTGCCGCTCATCAGGTCGCCCTGCCACGTCACTTCGGCTTTGCGATCAGTTGCCATCGGTTCCTCCTTCGAGTCGGGCGTTGACGGTTACCTTCGCGCTCGCCTCGATCAGCTTCGAGAGCGTGCAGCCTTCGCTGGCGGCCTGGGCGAGGCGCTCGAATGCCGCAGCATCGATACCTGTTACTCGCGCGCGCGCGAGCAGCTCCGACGAGACGATCCGGTGCGATCCATCCTCGACCTGGTCGAGCGTGACGGTCGCAGTGACGTCGAGGTGTTCAGGCGGCGTGCCGGCACTCGTCAGCTCGCTCGCAACCGACATCGCGAAGCAGGCCGCGTGCGCTGCAGCGAGCAGCTCCTCGGGGCTCGTCTTGCCGTCGGGACGCTCGATTCTCGTTGCCAGCGAGTATGGGAGCTCGTCGAACGCGCCCGTGCCGGCGGAGATCGCGCCGCTACCGCGGGCGACGTTGCCTGTCCAGGTGACGTTGGCTTCGCGCTGGACGCGAGGCACTAGTGGTCTGCCCGGTTCCGCTGACGGATGCCTGGGTCGCGAGCACCAAGCGATGCAAGGACGCAGGGAGTGCCCGGGCTGGTTTGCCCGGGCGCGACTGAGGACGCGGCAGCGCGCAGCGTGATCGCGGGCCAGGCGCCGTCACGTGGGGCCGGGCAGACCACTAAGCCATCACTTCGATCTTGCGTGCCTGCGGGTTCTTGGTCTCGAGCTGCAGGACTTCCTTGAGTGCTCGGATCGAGACCTCGATCTGGTCGAGAGACGGCTCGCGCGTGGTCAGGCGCTGCAGCCACAGGCCCGGCGCGAGCAATGCCATCAAGATCTTCTTGTCCTGATGCTTGCCGGCGAACCGGATCAACTCATACGCGAGGCCGGCGATGAGGGGCAGGAGCAGGATGCGGGTCGCGATCAGCCAGTACCAGGCCGGCCTTCCGAAGAACGCGAAGACGAAGATCGCGATCACCATCACCCACAGCAGAAAGGCCGTGCCGCACCTGGGATGGATCTGGCTGAAGCGCTGGACGATGTCCGGCCTCAGCTCCTCGCCGGCTTCGTACGCGTTGATCGCCTTGTGCTCCGCGGCGTGGTACTGGAAGACACGCCGCAGATCCGGGAAGAGCGAGATCAGAAAGAGGTACAGGACGAAGATCGTCACACGGATCAGTCCCTCGACGATCACGAACTGGCCGGTGCTCTTGATTCCGATCCAGTCAGTCAGGAGAGCCGGCGAAACCTTGAACAGCACGACCGCGAATCCGATCGCGATTGCGAACGCGAAGATCAACTGCGTGCGCGTCAGCTCGGTGTCGACCGCCTCGCCTTCCTCGCCTTCCGTTTCTGCGGCCGGGGCCTGGTAGTTCGCGGAAATGGCGAGCGCGCGAAAGCCGATCGCGAGGGACTCGCCGAGCGCGACGACTCCGCGGATCACCGGCAACCGGAAAATCACGTGTCGCGCCATCGGAGACTTGATCGGCTGGTGAACCTCAGCGATGTCGCCGTCGGGCTTGCGCACGGCGACAGCCCAGTTCGATGGGCCGCGCATCATCACGCCCTCGAGGACGGCCTGTCCCCCAACGTTCGTCATGTAGCGGTTCTAGCCGCGGCTTGCGCCGCCGGCCTTCTCGAGCCGGCGCTGGAAGCGCTCGACGCGTCCGCCCGTGTCGACCAGCTTCTGCTTGCCCGTGTAGAACGGATGGCAGTTCGAGCAGATCTCGACGTGAAGCTCGGGCTTCGTGGACCGCGTCTCGAACGTGTTCCCGCAGGAGCACGTCACGGTCGCAAGGACATAGTCGGGGTGGATCTCAGGCTTCATCGGCGTTCAGGATAGCAGCGGCTGTTTTGGCTGCGACGTTGCCGCCCGAGACGACGGCGGCGACGGTTTGACCGGGCTCTGGAACGAACGCACCGGACAACAAGGCGGCCGCTGTGGCGGCTCCGGCGACCTCGCAGGCGAGCTTCATCCGCCCATACATGAACCTGAAAGCTTCCTCGAGCGCCTCTTCGGTGACAAGCACCGACTCGACCCCGAGCTCGGTGCAGACCCGGACGCAATTCGCGCCTGCATAGGGACCGTTGAGGCCGTCCGCGATCGACTTCGCCTCGACCGTGACCGGCTCGCCGGCCTTCAGGCTCTCGTGCAGCGCGCGCGAACGTTCCGGCTCGATTGCAATCACGCGGGCGTCGGGCTTCATCGCCTTCACGGCCGTTGCGATACCGGAGACGAGGCCGCCCCCACCGACCTGGACGAGCACGACTTCCGCATCAGGTGCGTCCTCCAGCATCTCGAGGCCGACCGTCCCCTGGCCGGCCATGACGAGTGGATCGTCGTACGGGTGTACGAGCGTGCGGCCGGTCGACTCGATCAGCTCCTCGAGCCGATCGAACGCTGCCGGGATGTCAGCCGCTTCGGTATCGATCGTCGCGCCGTAGCCGCGGGCAGCTGCGATCTTCATCGGGCTCGCGGTCTTCCACATGACTACGAGAGCATCGATCCCCTCGACCGCGGAGGCGTACGCGAGCGCCTGCGCGTGATTGCCGGCGGAGATCGAGATCACGCCGCGGCTCTTCTCTTCGTCGGTCAGCGTGGCGAGCTTGTTCAGCACGCCGCGCGGCTTGAACGCCCCGGTGCGCTGAAAGAGCTCCGCCTTGAAGCGCACGTCGGCGCCGATCTTTTTGGAGAGCGTGGCCGATGTGAGCAGCGGTGTGCGGTGCAGCCGGTCGCCGATGCGCTCGCGCGCCCGGTAGACGTCGTCCAGCGAAAGCAGCGAGCCCGTCGTAGCCACGACGGAGATCGTACTTCTAGTACTTGCCCTTGCCGCAGCCGGCGAGCACGAAAGGCGCTCCCAGGGCGAGCAACAATGTGAGTCGTGCACGCATGTCGGTCCTTACCCGATCGGACGCCGGTCGGTTTGTCAGGTCATGGAACCGGATGCAACGGCCGGGTGTAGCTCGGAGGATGCGTCTTGTCCTGGTTCTGACGGTCGCCGCGGGGGTCCTGGCCGGCACGGTGTCGGCCTCGGCCAATCCTCAGCCGGTTGCACGGGTCGTGACCGGCGCCGGGCCGTGCGGCGCGGCGTCCGGTTTCGGCTCGGTCTGGGTCGCCGTCTACGGCACCGGCCGCCTGGTGCGGATCGACCCTCGCAGCAATCGTGTCGTCGCTCGCATCCGAGTCGCGCGTGGGATCTGTCCGGTCGTCGTCGCCGCGGGTTCGGTGTGGGTCGCGAGCGACATGACGAACATGCTCTACCGCATCGATCCACGACGTCGACGCATCGTTGCGCGAATTCCGGTGGCGAACTGGCCGGCGCACGTCACCGCCGCGTTCGGGAGTGTCTGGGTGTCGGCGTACGAACGCGGGACGGTCGCGAGGGTCGACCCGCGCCGGAACAGGGTGTCGCGCGTGTACGCCGTCGGGGGAAATCCCTCGGGTCTTGCGGAGGCGGGCGGCGCGCTCTGGATCGCATTTGGGCGGAACGGTTCGTCGCTCGGCCGGCTGGATGCGAAGACCGGAACGCTGACGAAGTCGTCGATCGGTCACAACGGGCCCGGCTTTCTCTCGGCCATCGCCGGCTCACTCTGGACGACGACCGCCGACGGGTTCGCGGTTCGCTTCGATCCGTCTGCGAAGCAGGTCGTCGGAGCGTTCGTCATCCCGGGGACCCCGGCCGAGGCCGCGGCAGGCCTCGACGGAATGGTCTGGGTAGCGGAGAAGCAACACAACACCCTGACCCGCATCGACCCGGATCGGAATCGGATCGTGGACGTCACCGGCGCAGGGCCGGGCGCGCTCGCCATCACCAGTGCCGGGGGCGACATGTGGGTCACGAGCTTCGCCGGGCGGGACATCTGGCGCTTCCGTAACTAAGCAGACATGTTCCAGGGACAGTCCCTGGCACATGTCCGTTCGCGCCGGCCACGACGTCATGCATTCGTCACCATGTCCGACACCGGGACGTGGGCCGCCGAGAC
Source organism: Gaiellaceae bacterium (assembly GCA_035573355.1). Lineage (GTDB taxonomy): Bacteria > Actinomycetota > Thermoleophilia > Gaiellales > Gaiellaceae > 3-1-20CM-4-69-9. The sequence continues at coordinate 4,350 of DATMZV010000093.1, forward strand.
GTGGCTCGACGGGCTACGTCAGCGTGTACTCGGGGCCGGAACCGCCCTCCGGCGGCGTGAGGCGGCCGCCCTTGGCGGTGATCGCACCGCACTGCACACAGTTCGACGGCGTTACGTCGACACCCGTCGGCGTGGCTTCGTAGACCTGCGCCGGGCACATCCGCTCCCAGAGCAGCGCGATGTCCTGCGGCACTTCCCGCTGGAGCACGATGTGGCTCGGCTGATCGTCCCGCGTCTTGTTGCCGGACGCGAAGACCGACGAGAGCTTGTCGAACGTGAGCTTCCCGTCCGGCGCCGGATAGCTCTTCGCCCGGTCTGTCCGGATCAGGTCGACGTCGGCGTCGCGTTCGAGCGGCAGATCGCGCCGCGGGAAGCGCCCCTTCGTTGCGGTCATCGCGCCGGCCAACGCTCCGCCGAAGATCAAGCCGCGGCCGAATGCGGGACGCATGTTCCGCACCTCCTGCAGGTCCTTCCAGACGAAGCTCTGCCGCAGCGTCTCGTCGTACCCCGCGAGCGCCCCCGGTGTCGCCGGCGTCTGCCCGCGTTGCAACGAGGCGAACGCCGCTTCGGCCGCGAGCCTTCCCGACTCGATCGCGTAGTGGATGCCTTTGAGAGCCGGGACGTTCACGAGCCCCGCTCCGTCGCCGGCGATCAGGAGCCCCGGTGCGTGCAGTCGCTTCGGCAGCGCGAGATAGCCGCCCTCGGGAATCGTCTTCGCACCCCATGCAACCCGCTCGCCGCCCTCGAGCAGCTTGCCCACGAGCGGATGCGTCTTCAGCTCCTGCAGAAGATCGTGCACCGAGAGCTCGACGTCGCGGTAGTCGAGCCCGACGACCATTCCGAGCGTGAGCATGTCCTCGCCCATCGGGTAGATGAACGAGCCGCCGAACTCCCGATACTTCGAGCCCGGGCGCAAAGGCCAACCGAGCGTATGAATGACGCGGTCGAGCGGTCGCTTCACCTTCCAGACTTCCTTCACGCCGAGCGCCCAGACCTGCGGGTTCTCGCCCGTGAGCCCGAACCGGTCGAGCGCCACGCCGGTGAGGTGGCCCTGCGTCCCCTCGGCGAGCACCGTGACCTTCGCGACCAAATCCGAACCGGGCTCGAAGTTTCCGAGCGGCTGACCATCGCGGCCGCGGCCTTTGTCACCAGTCCGAACTCCGCGTGCCCGGCCGTCCGAGACAAGCAGCTTCTCCGCGGCTGTCTCCGGCAGCAACATCACGCCCGCCTCCTCGGCCTGCTCGGCGAGCCAGCGGCCGAGCCGCGACAGAGACGCCACGTAATTGCCCTCGTTCTTCATCGTCGGCGGCGCGGGAATGCGCAGGGCGCTCTTGTTCGTCAGAAAGTAGACGGATTCGTGCTCGACAGGCCCGTAGAACGGCATCTCGTCGAGACGCTTGCGACCCTTGAAGAGACGCCGCAGGGAGCGCGGATTCACCACGGCCCCCGACAGAAGGTGCGAGCCGGCCTGCTTGCCCTTCTCCAGGATCGCGACCGGGACCTCACCGAGCCGCTCACGAACCTCGGGTGCGTCCTCGAGCAGCTGGCCGAGTCGAATGCCACACGCAAGGCCGGCCGGGCCTGCGCCGACGATGAGCACACCGACGTCGATCCGCTCCTCGGGCGGATCGCTCGGCGCGGCGACGTAGTCCGCTGTCCGAAACGGCGGCGGAAACTCTGCCGGCTTGGTCACGAGCCCTTGCGCTGCTTGACGAGCTCGGTCAGCTTCGGGACGACCTCGTGCACGTCGCCGACGACGCCCAGATCCGAGAACTCGAAGATCGGCGCATTCGTGTCCTTGTTGATTGCCACGATCACGCCCGAGCTCTGCATTCCGACCTTGTGCTGAATCGCGCCGGAGATGCCGCAGGCGATGTACAGCTTCGGCGCCACCGTCTTGCCCGTCTGCCCGACCTGCGTCGCGTACGGGTACCAGCCGGCGTCCACCACTGCGCGCGTCGCACCCACGGCGCCGCCGAGCGCCTTCGCGAGCTCCTCCACGAGCGTGAAGTTCTCGGGGCCGCCCAACCCGCGGCCGCCGGCGACGATGACCGGCGCGTCCTCGATCGACGGGCCCTCGCTCTCCTCGTGTGCCTGGTCGACCATGCGCGCCTCGGTAGAGAAGTCCTCGAGCGCAACCTGCACGTCCTCGACCTCCGCGGAGCCGCCTTGCTCATTCGGATCGAACGAGCCGGAACGAAAGAGCGCGATGCGCGGCTCGGTCGTCCAGCCGACGTCAACGTAGACGGAGTCCTGCAGCGCCGGACGCTTGCCCACGAGCTTGGCGTCCTGCTCCACGAGGTCGACGAGATCCCAATTGATGCCGGCATCGAGTCGGGCGGCGAGCCCGGCCGCGATGTCGGCGGCGAGCACCGAGTTGCCGAAGAGGACCGTGTCGATTCCCTTGTCTCGGACGAGCTGTGCGATCACGTCGACGCGCGGTTGCGGCAGCGGTGCCTGGAGCTGCGCATCGTCTGCGACATAGACCTTCGCCGCGCCGAACGTCCCAGCGGCATCGGCGAGCGGGCGCACACCTGATCCGATCACGACTCCGGCGACGTCGCCGTCGCCGAGAGTCGCGGCCTTCGCGAGTACGCCGAGCGAACCCTTCAGAAGCTCGTCGCCGTGGTGCTCGAGAAAAACGAGCGTGCTCATACCAGCCGCTTCTCCGCAAGGAAGTCGAAGATCGCCTGCGCACCGTTGCCGTCGTCGTCGATCTTCTTCGAATCGCCGCGCGCCGGCGGATCGTTGAGCGCATACACCTCGGTGCGCGAGCCCTGTTCACCTGCACGGTCTGCTTCGATGCCGAGATCCGCAAGCGTCACCGCCTCCTGCGGCTTCGACTTTGCACCCATGATTCCCTTGAGCGACGGGTAGCGCGGTTCGTTGATCGCGTCGGACACGGCGACCACTGCTGGAAGGGGAGCCTCGATCACGTCGTAGCCGAACTCCGTCTGACGCTTGACGGTGAGCTTGCCGTCGGCGTGCGTGATCTCCGCGGCCTGTGAGACGACGGGCAGGCGCAACCGGTCGGCCACCGCCGCCCAGAGCACCGCGCCGTCCGAGTCGCCCGCCTGCTGGCCGAAGAGGACGACGTCCGCGCCCTCGCGCTCGAGCGCCTTCGCAAGTGCGTAGCTCGTCGCGACCAGATCCGAGCCCGCGGCTGCGTCGTCACTGATCAACACCGCACGGTCGGCGCCCATCGCGAGCGCCTTCCGCAGGGCGTCCTGCGCCTTGGCGGGACCGAGCGAGAGGAGGACGACCTCGCCCTCGCCCGCGGAATCCTTCAGCCGGAGAGCCTCCTCGACGGCGTTCGCGTCGAAGGCGTTCAGCGCCCCCTCGCCCCCACGGTCCAGGCGCTTGGTTCCGGGGTCGATCCGGCTGTTTCCCTCGGGAATCTGCTTGACGCATACGGCGATCTTCATGCGCGCAGGACTCTACTGAGCGTGACCCGGGCCGAGGAGCTTGCTAGTGTCCGGCCCTTCGAGCGCGAACCGGAGCGCCCGTCCTCTTATGAGACGCCACCGGACGACAGCCCGAGGGTTTCTTTTC
>DATMZV010000094.1:0-14418 GCA_035573355.1 Gaiellaceae bacterium
GTTCGCACGATCCCTGAAGCTCAGGTACGAGGGGATCGCGATCGCGAGCAGGATGCCCAGAATGATGATGACAACGAGAAGTTCGATGAGGGTGAAACCGCTTTCCTCACCGGCCAGCCGCTGCCGGATCTTGCTAGTCATACGAAGAGCTCCTTCCATGGGGAACGTCACTAGTGGCTCCCCGTACATCGGCCGCTCACCAACTTTGGGTGAACCCCCCAACGGGTGAGAACCTCATTTGAAAAAAGCGGGACTGAAGAGGTAAAGCGAGGGCCTCAGGCTGCCGATGCCTCATTCGAGTTATGCGGCCGGTCAATTCAATCGATGAGCTCCTGGAGCACATGGTGGCGCGCGACGCCTCCGACCTGCACGTCACGGTGGGGACGCCTCCTGTCATTCGCGTGCGTGGGGAAGTGGAGCGCCTGGACGAATACGCGCCGCTCACTTCCGAGGACACGCAGCAACTGCTCTACCGCATCCTCTCGAGCGAGCAGCAGAAGCAGCTGGAGATCAAGCGGCAGCTCGACTTCTCGCATTCGATTCCCGGTCTTGCGCGCTTCCGTGTCAACGTCTACTTCCAGCGCGAGTCGATCGGTGCCGCCTTTCGCCTGATTCCCGCCGAGCTGAAGACGCTCGAGGAGCTCGGTATGCCGTCGACGCTCCATCTGCTCACCGACAAGCCGCGCGGCCTCGTCCTCGTGACCGGGCCGACCGGTTCCGGTAAGTCGACGACGCTCGCGGCTCTGATCGACGAGATCAACCGGAACCGTTCCGAGCACATCCTCACGATCGAGGACCCGATCGAGTTCCTGCACCGTCACAAGCGCTGCATCGTCAACCAGCGTGAGATCGGCCCCGATGCCGTGAGCTTCGCGGAAGCGCTTCGTGCGGCCCTGCGTCAGGACCCGGACGTGATCCTCGTAGGCGAGATGCGCGACCTCGAAACGATCGCGACCGCGCTGACCGCGGCCGAGACCGGTCATCTCGTCTTCGGGACTCTGCACACGCAGAGCGCGCCCTCGACCATCGACCGCATCATCGACGTCTTTCCGGCCGAGCAGCAAGAGCAGATCCGCATCCAGATCGCGAGCTCGCTGCAAGGCGTCATTACCCAGGCATTGCTGCCGACCGCGGACGGCATGGGTCGTGTGCCTGCGCTCGAGGTGCTGTTGCCGGACGACGCCGTGAGGAACCTCGTCAGGCAGGGCAAGGTCGAGCAGATCTACTCCGTCATGCAGACCAACACGAGCCGCGGCATGCAGACGATGGAGCAGTCGCTCGCCGATCTGATTCAGCGCGGAGTCGTCACGTTCGAGGTCGGCCTGACGCGATCGAGCCGGCCGCAGCAGCTGATCGGTGTACTCGAGCGCGCAGGCTTCCCTGTCGAGCTCCCGCCGGATCTCAACGAGCAGACCACTGACCAGCAGCCGCTTGCAGCCGGGTTGCGCGTCGCCGGAAGCTAGAGATGGCCGACGATTCGATCTGGAAGAAGGAGCTCTCCTTCAAGCGCAAGCCGAAGGACGAGACCGACGACGCACCACCGGCAGCCGACGTCGAGGAGTCGACGTCGCTCTGGAAGAGGGAGCTGTCGCTGAAAAAGTCGCCGGAGGCGGACGGCGCCCCCGAGGCAGAGGCCGTCGTCGAGGAGACGCCGGCCGACGAGCCCGTGACGGACGAGCCCGTCGCCGCGGAACATGTTCCAGGGACAGTCCCTGGCACAGGGCCGGACGAGCCTGTCTGGAAGAGGGAAGTGAGCTTCAGCCGCAAGCCCTCTCCGGATGAGCCGGTCACAGACGAACACGTCCCGGCGGAACATGTTCCAGGGACAGTCCCTGAGACGGGTCCGGACGAGACGGTGTGGAAGACGGAAGTCTCGTTCGCACGGCAGGACGCCGACGAGGACGGCCTCACGCAGGAGCCCGCCGTTGCGGAGGAACCCGTCCCGACGGCAGATGTTCCAGGGACAGTCCCTGAGCCCGGTCCGGACGAGACGGTGTGGAAGAAGGAAGTCTCGTTCGGGCGGAAACCAGCCGACGCCGAGCCCGCCCTCGAGCAAGAGCCGCTGACGAGCGAAGACGCGGTCGCAGCCGACGAGTCGGTCGTTGCCGACGAGCCGGTCGTTGTCGAAGAGCCGGTCGTCGCGGAAGAGAGCGTCGTGGCCTACGAGCCGGTCGTGGCCTACGAGCCGCTCGTGCCCGAGGAGCCGGTCTTTCCCGAGGTCGTCGCGCTCGAACAGCCTTTCACCGTCGATCCCGAGCCGTGGAATGCGCCGCCGGCGCTCCCGCCGCTTCCTGTCGTAAACGAAGCAGCCGCTCTCGACGCCCCCGCTCCCGAAGCTGCCGTTCCTCCCCTCCCCGTTGCGGAGCTGCCGGTGATTCCCGAAGTGACAGAGACGGCAAAGGTGCCGTTCTGGAAGAAGGAGATCTCGCTCGGCGGCAAGAAGGGCGACCCCAAGCCCAAGTCGCAGAAAGAGAAGAAGCGACGCAGGCGGAAAGGCTCAGAGGACGCTCCCGCCGTCGACGAAGCGCCGACCGCGAGCGTTCCCGCGCCGGAGGACGCCGTGCATCCGCCGGTCCCCGCAGCCGAGTTGCCGCCGCTTCCCGACGAGACGGCAAAGGTGCCGTTCTGGAAGAAGGAGATCGGCGGCAAGAAGAGCGACCGGAAGCCGAAAGAGAAGAAAGAGCGCAATCCGAAGGCCTCAAAGGAAGAGCGCGCGACCGAGACGAAAGAGCCGAAGCAGCCCAAGGAGCGCAAGCAGAAGGTTCCGAAGGTCAAGGCTGTACGCGGCGTCAAGGGAGCGAAGGGGATCACCGGCCTGAAGATCGGCGCATCCCAGCTCGCTGCAGCGCGCGTCTCGAACAACGGCAGCGCCGAGCTCCTGCAGGTTGCGCGCGAGCCCCTCGCGCCCGGGATCGTCGTCGGCGGCGAGCTGCGCGATCCGGACGCTCTTGCAGAAGCCCTGAAGGAATTCTTCGCGAAGAACGGACTCCCGAAGCGCGGCGTCCGGCTCGGCCTTGCAAACAACAGGATCGGCGTCCGCACGTTCGAGATCTCAGGGATCACCGACCCCAAACAGCTCGGAAACGCGGTCCGCTTCCGGGCCCAGGAGGCGCTGCCGATTCCGATCGACGAGGCTGTGCTCGACTACCAGGTGCTCGGTGAGGGCGTCGACGAGGAGGGGAACCCGACTCAGCGGATCCTGCTCGTCGTCGCCTATCGCGAGCTGATCGACAGATACGTGGACGCGTGCAAGAAGGCGGGGATCATTCTCTCCGGCATCGACCTCGAGGCGTTCGCGTTGCTCCGCGCCCTGCAGGCGCCGCAGGACGGCGTCGGCAGCGATCCGTCTGCGGCGCTCGTCGCTGTTGCGATCGGGCACGAGCGCTCCACCTTCGCCGTCTCAGACGGTCGCGTCTGCGAGTTCACCCGTGTGCTCGACTGGGGTGGATCGGCGCTGAACGTCGCCATCGCCCGGGCGATCGACGCGGCTCCGTCCGAGGTCGAGGGCTTCAAGCGCGCACTCGCGCTCACGGACGAGATGGTCCCCGACGGCCTCAACGCCGACCAGGCGAAGAAGGCACGCGAGGCGATCCGAAGAGCGATCCAGACCTTCGCCCGCGAGCTCGTCTCGTCGTTGCAGTACTACCAAAATCAGCCTGGCTCTCTGGGGATCGGCGAGATCGTGCTCACCGGCGGGACCGCGCACCTGCCGGGGATCTCAGGCGAGCTCGAGCGAATGATCGGCGTGCGCGTTCGCGTCGGGGACCCGCTTGCACGGATGAAGGTTTCGAAGAAGGTCGGTGAGCCCGAGCAGATCGGCTCACTCGCCGTCGCCATCGGACTGGGAATCGAGGACTGACCGAATGCGTGCCGTCAACCTTCTGCCGCGAGACAGTGGCCAGCGACAGCTGAAGAAGGAGAGCCTGCCGGTCCTCGTCGGTGGGTGCTCGGGGCTCCTCGTCGTAGCGTTGCTCGGCGCGATGTTCATGATGGGCAGCGGCAAGATCGCCGCCCAACAGCGCAAGGTCGACGACCTCAACCGCCAATACCAGGCCCTGCCGCCGGCCCCCGCCGGACCGTCAGCCGCCCAGCAGCAACTCGCGGGTGAGCAAAGCGCACGCGTTAGCGCGCTGAGCACCGCCCTCTCGACCCGCACCTCGTGGGATCGTGTCTTCCGCGAGTTCTCGCTCGTCCTGCCGGACGACGTCTGGTTGACGACCCTGAGCGCGAAGTCCCCGATCTCGCCGCTGACGAACGCTCCGACGAGCGGCGCCGCGCCATCCCAGTTCATGGTCACCGGACGCACCTACTCACACGACGGAGTCGCGCGACTGATTTCGCGCCTTCAGGTCGTTCCCGATCTGATCAACGTCCAGCTCCTCAGCTCGACGCTTTCGACCGTGGCCGGACATGACGTCGTGGAGTTCTCGATCGCGGCCGACATCAAGGTCGCAGGCGCATGAACCAGCTCAAGTCACTCAAGACCGGGCCCCTGCTCGGGATCATCGTCGGGGCCGTGCTCGTCGTCGGCCTCGCCGGCTGGTTCCTGCTCGTCCGGCCCCAGGGGGCAAAGGTCAAAAGCCTCAAGGCCGACGCCGCGGACATCCAGGCGAAGATCGGGGCGTACAACCAACAAGTCGCGGCCGCACGGGCAGCGCCGAAGATCGAGGTCGCAGACGTCTACCGGCTCGCGAAGGCAATGCCTGACCGCACGGACATGCCCGACCTCGTGCTCGAGCTCAGCCAGCTCGCCCGCGATACCGGGATCCGCTTCGACTCGATCTCGCCTCAGCCGATCACACCGATCGGGAGCTACACGGTCCTGCCGATCTCCGTCATGTTCCAGGGCAACTTCTACAATCTCGCGGACTTCCTCTACCGGCTTCGCTCGCTCGTCACCGTGCACGCCGGACGCCTCGATGCGACCGGACGACTCTTCGCAGTCGACACGATGACCTTCAACGAGAGCACGCTGAAGTTCCCGCAGATCCAGGCGACCCTCGTGATCGATGCATTCGTCTACGGCAACGGCGCGCCCCCCCAGGCCACGATCCCGACGACCCCCACATCCACGACGTCGACGACCGAGACCACCACGACCTCGAGCGCGCCCCCGGCCGGCGCGTCGGCGACAGGAGCTCCGTAATGGCTAGCAAGAAGCACGTCGATCCGCTGAAGGCGAAGCAGAAGAGGCAGAAGATCATCGCGGCCGTGCTCGGCGTGCTGTTCGTCGGCGTACTCGCGTTCCAGGTCCCGCGCGTCATGAAGATGATGAAGACGCCGCCGAACCCGCACGCAAACGACAGCGTCACCACGACGACCGCGACGGGAACGCCTTCCCTGGCGGCACCGACGCTCCGCGGCGCCGAGCAGCCGACCACCGATCCGACCACCGGCGCTCCTGTCGCAGTCTCGGCGACGCCGACCGTGCAGGACGGTCAGCTCGCCTCGTTCAGTCGTTTTGCGAGCAAAGATCCCTTCAACCAGCAGCTGAGCGACGACAAGAGCTCTTCGCCGTCGTCGAGCTCGGGCGGCACAGGCTCAGGCTCAGCCGGCTCCGGCGGCACGAGCAGCCCGCAGATCCCGAGCGGCAGCAAACCGCAGCCCGGCAGTGCGGTCATCTCGGTGAACGGGACGCTCTATACGGTTGCGACCGCGAGCGACTTCCCGCAGGCGAACCCGCTCTTCCACCTCGTCTCCGTCACGGCTCACTCGGCGAAGATCTCGATCGCCGGCGGGTCGTACTCGTCGGGCGCCGCCACGGTCACGCTGAACGAGAACAAGCCGGTGACACTCGTGAACACCGCGGACGGCACGCGCTACACGCTGATCCTGAAGCCGCTCGGCACCGGCGTGCCGGGAGGCTCGACGAGCAGCAGCTCCGGCAGCGGCACGAGTAGCAGCGGGAGCGGCAGCAGCGGTAGCGGCAGCGGCACGACGACGACAACTCCGTCGTCGACGACGGTCACGCTTCCGTCCCCCTAAGTCCGGTCTTACGCTCCGATCGAGGGATCGAACGTGGAGGTGACGCGCGAGTACGTGCGCGTCAGGTCGGCCGGGTTCCGGACGACGACCGTCACCGTTCGGAGCTGGTTGCCGTAGCTCGGCGTGTCGAAGTAGAGGTACGTGTCGACGCGATACGACTGATGGTCCGCGCCCGTCGTCGTATAGCTCGGGTCGCAGGCGTTCGTAGGGACATTCGCCGGGCAGTTCGTGACCGTGCCGACGAGTGCCTTCGGGGCCGTTGGGTTCAGCATGTTCTGCTGGTAGACCGTGTCGTTCGTGTACGTCGAGTCGGCGATCGCGCTGTTCCACTCGGTGGTCGTAAAGACGATGTTGTCGTACTTGATCCCGCGGTAGATCTCCATCTGCTTGTTCGCCAGGGCGCCGGCAGTGGAGATCCGGCTGGCCCGGGCGAGCGCGGAGTTCCCGGACGAGAACGCGGCGACGATGGCGAGGATGCCGACATTCAGCATCACCATCGCCATCAGGAGCTCGAGCATGCCGAAGCCGCTCTGGTCTCTCGCCCGCAGGTGCACACAACGGCTATCGGCATCCCTCTTTAGGCCCTCAACCCCCCTGCCGATAGCTGTCCCGAGGGACATCTGTGGCTGCTTTCACGTATTCCGCGATCAACGCCTCCGGGCTCGAGCTCTCCGGAGAGCTCCACGCGCCGGATCTCGCGGGAGCCCGCGAGCAGCTCCGCATCCGCGGCCTGCTGGCGAACAGGCTGGACGAGCTCCCGGCCTCTGGGGAAGAGGGCGCCAAGAACGTCTTCAAGAAGGTCAAGCCGAAGACGCTGCAGATCTTCTCGCGCCAATTCGCGACGATGATCGAGGCGGGCCTTAACATCGTCGCGGCGCTCGTGATCCTCGAGCAGCAGACGGACGACCTCTACTTCGCCACCGTCGTCAAGGAGCTGCGCGCCGACGTCGAAGGAGGCCTCCTCCTGTCGCAGGCGATGCGGCGGCATCCGAAGATCTTCGACCGCCTCTTCGTTTCGATGGTCGAGGCGGGCGAGGCGGCGGGAATCCTGGACGAGGTGCTCGACCGCGTCGCCTACCAGATCGAGAAGTCCACGCAGATCAAACGCCGCGTCAAGGGAGCGATGCTCTATCCGACGATGGTGCTCGTCTTCGCGACCCTCGTGCTCACCGGCCTGCTCATGTTCCTCGTGCCGGTGTTCGTGAAGATCTTCGGCCAGCTCGGCGGTCAGCTCCCAACACTGACGCAATACGTCGTCAGCGTCTCCGATCTGCTGCGCCAGAAGTACTACATCATCTTCCCCATTGTGGGCGCGCTGATCTTCGGCCTGCGCAAGTACAAGAAGACAGACGCCGGCCGCAAGAAGTGGGACCAGATCAAGCTGAAGATTCCGATGAAGATCGGCTCCGTCGTCCTCAAGGTGACGATGGCGCGCTTCTCGCGCACGCTCTCGACTCTCATCGCCGCGGGCGTCGACATCATCCAGGCTCTCGAGATCACGGGTCAGAGCTCAGGGAACTGGGTGATCGAGCAAGCGCTCGGCGACGTTCGCGCGAAGGTCGGCGAGGGTGTTCCGATCGCGCAGCCGCTCGTCGACAACCCGATCTTTCCGCCGATGGTCAGCCAGATGGTGAAGATCGGCGAGGAGACCGGAGAGCTCGAGAAGATGCTCGGCAAGGTCGCGGACTTCTACGAAGACGAGGTCGACGCAGCGATCCAGTCGCTGACCTCGATCGTCGAGCCGCTGATGATGATCCTGGTGGGATTGATGGTCGGCGTGATCGTGATCGCGATGTACTTGCCGATGTTCAAGATGCTCTCGCTCGTCAAGTAACGCCTCGCACACGGTTGTTCCGACACGCTCTGTCGGCCTTCTCTACGCTGCCTACCAAGCCGCAGAATTCCGCGGAGGGAGAGAACTCCGAGGGGGGAGAGACCAATGAAGCGAAGGCTGCTCATCGCCGTCGCGCTCGCGGGCGTGCTCGCGGGCCTGGCGGCTCTGGCCGGATCTTTGACGGGCTCCGGGAACGCGCAGGCCGCGTATCCGGTCCCGCATCCGGCCGTCACCGACTTCCAGTTCATCAAGACGACGACGCCGACCGAGGCGGACTGCGAAGCCGTCGGGAGGACGTGCTTCACGCCGCAAGCGATCCAGTCGGCGTACAACGTCGGTCCGCTGTACAAGGCGGGCTGGGACGGCAAGGGCATCACGATCGCCATCGTCGACTCGTACGGGAGCGACACGATGGCGCACGACCTGCACGTGTTCAACCAGGCGTTCAACCTCCAGCCGATGTGCGGCGAGGAAGGCGTCACTTGCGCTGCGGGGATGCCGAAGTTCAGCGAGCTGGCGATCAACGGCTCGCCCGCGACGAAGCCCCAGCCGGGGAACGGGACGCACCAGGAGGACAAGAGTGCCTGGGCGCTCGAGGTCGCACTCGACGTCGAGACGTCGCACGCGATCGCCCCGATGGCGAACATCCTGCTCGTTCACTCGAACAACGCCGAGACGCTCGGCGTGCAGGGCTTCCCGAACATGATGAAGGCGGAGGACTACGTCGTCTCGAACCACCTCGCCCAGGTGATCTCGCAGAGCTTCGCCTCGGCCGAGGACGCGTTCGGAAACAAGTCGTCACTCGAGAACCTGCGCTATGCGTTCAAGAACGCCGCCGCGAACGGCGTCACCGTTCTGGGCTCGTCGGGCGACGGCGGCACCGCGAACGCGAAGAAGTCACCGGTGAGCCAGGGTGGGACGCTCTTCACGTTCCCGACGGTCGAATGGCCGGCCTCGGATCCACTCGTCACCGGCGTCGGCGGCACGTACCTGTGCACCGACCCGACCGCGACCACGAACCAGCCGCGGACGACAGCCCCGAAGCCCGGCGGAATCGGGGCCAAGTGCAGCAGCACGAGCCCCTTCAACACGTCGCTGGCTCCTGAGGTCGCCTGGACGTTCTCGGGCGGCGGCTTCAGCCACGTGTTCTCGCGCCCGAGCTATCAGGACGGGCTTCCGGCCGGCAGCACCGCGATCCCGGCGTCCGCACGTGGAGTGCCGGACATCGCGTTCCAGGCCAGCGCCGCAACAGGGGCGCTCGTCTACCTGTCGCTCCCGCCTGACGGTTCGACGAGCAACGTGAACCAGACGGGGTGGTACGACATCGGCGGCACGTCGCTCAGTTGCCCGCAGTGGGCGGGGCTGGTTGCGATCGCCGACCAGATCAACAAGGCGAACTACGGCCAGCTGGGCCTCGGACAGATCAATCCGGCGCTCTACAAGCTGGCCGCGAATCCGGGGAAGTACAGCACCGACTTCTTCGACATCGCCCAGACGGGCGACGCCACTCATCCGAACAACAACCAGGGCGATCCGAGCGTCCCTGGCTACAACGCGACGACCGGATGGGATCCAGTCACGGGTCTCGGCACGCCGAACGCGGCGCTGCTGATCCCGGATCTCGTCGTGGCCGCGCACAGCTAGTTCGACGGTCCAGGCCGTTTGGGTGGGGGCGCCGAGAGGCGCCCTCACTCATTCGGTGCCGAATAGCGGCGGCACATAAACGATCAAAGTCCGGCTTCGCTTCGCGAAGCCATGACGACTTTGATCGTCGCTAAAATCGGCTTACAGGGCGGCGTAGCTCAGTTGGTTAGAGCAGCGGAATCATAATCCGCGTGTCGCAGGTTCGAGTCCTGCCGCCGCTACTTGCCCGCCGCAAGATCCGGCCCGGCTGCGCCGGGCCTCGGCGGCGCGGGCTTCACGCTTTCTTCAAATCGGCGTGTTCTCATGAGGCCGTCACTTTTACAGGGGAGGAACATTGAGCATGCTTCTGGGGTCTCGTAAGGCGTTCGCGGCTATCGCTGCTGCTGCGGTGCTTGTTGGTGGAGCTGGGGCTGGTGCCGCAGTTGCCGGTAAGGGGCACGGGGACGGGTTGCTTTTGAAGGCGGCTGTGCAGTACATCGGGGTTGGCAAGGCTGACGTCGTCAAGGACGCGCGGGCCGGGAAGACGCTTGCGCAGATTGCGACTGCTCACGGCAAGACGGTCGACGGGCTCAAGGCAGCGATGCTCGCAGCGGTCAAGGCGAAGCTCGATACGGCTGTCGGTGCGGGGAAGGCGACCAGCGCTCAGGAGCAGACCAAGCTCGAGCGGGCTGCGAAGCTCATCGACCGGATCGTCAATGCGAAGATCGGGCAGGTCACGCGACAAGCGGGGAAATCGAGGCTGCTGCATGCGGCCGCGCGCTATATCGGCGTCACGCCGAAGGCTCTCGCAGCAGATCTGAAGGCCGGGAAGTCGCTGGCCCAGGTCGCGACGACTCACGGGAAGACGGCCGACGGGCTGAAGGGGGCTCTCGTCAAGCCGTTCAAGGCCCACCTAGACAAGGCCGTTGCGGCGAAGCGCATCACTGCCGCCCAGGCCCAGGAAAAGCTCGCCAAGGTCTCAGCTCGGCTGGACAAGCTGATCAGCCGGACGAAGTAGCCACATCCGCCGCCGATGCCGGCTTTGCCGGCATCGGCCGGACTTCGACCGGTTGGCTACACTTTGTACCCGCGCAGGCCCGGGTCTTGTCTCGGCGTGCGCTTTCCTTCTAACTCGAAACTAAATGGCCACTGGAGTACGAGACAAAATCACGCTCGCCTGCAACGAGTGCAAGCGGCGGAACTACATGAGCACCAAGTCGAAGCGGAACACGCCCGACCGGCTCGAGGTCCGCAAATACTGCCGCTGGTGTGGAGGTCACACCGCTCACCGGGAGACGCGCTAGATGGCACGCCAGACGCGTGCGCAGCGGCGTGCCCGCAGGGCGCAGATGACTCCGAGCAGCGAAGCCGCCCTTCCGGGCGGCCCGCCCGCGCCGCCCCCGAGGCCCACTGCCCGTGCCGCGGCTCGTCCCGAGCCTGCGCGCGAGCCGAGGGCAGCCCGTGGCGGAGGTGTCCGGGGCTTCATCGGCGAGTCGATTGCCGAGCTCAAGAAGGTCGAGTGGCCGACCCAGGCGCAGCTCATCCAGGGCGTTGTGGTCGTGCTGATCGCCTGCATAATCGTCGGCGTCTTCTTGTACACGTGTGATCTTGTCTTCAAGCGGCTCGTCCAGGACGTGTTCATCTAGATGTTCCGCTGGTACGTCATCAACACGTACTCGGGCCACGAGAACAAGGTGAAGACCAATCTCGAGCACCGGATCATGTCCATGAACCAGGCGCCGAAGTTCCGCCGGGTCGTCGTCCCGACCGAGCAGGTGATCGAGACGAAGGAGGGCCAGAAGGTCCAGACCGAGAAGCGCGTCCTCCCGGGCTACGTCCTCGTCAACATGGACATGACCGACGAGGCTTGGACGGTCGTGAAGAACACCCCCGGTGTCACCGGTTTCGTCGGCGCCGGCGCCAAGCCCGTGCCCCTCGCGCAGCCGGAAGTCGACCGGATCCTGCACACCGGCCGCGGCGACGGCGACCGCCCGCGCGCCCAGGTCGAGTTCTCGCTCGGCGAGTCCGTGAAGGTAACCTCCGGGCCGCTCTCCGACTTCGACGGCGAGGTCGTCGACGTCAACGCCGACCAGCAGAAGCTCAAGGTCCTCGTGGATATCTTCGAGCGCCAGGTTCCGGTGGAGCTGACCTTCGACCAGGTGAAGAAACTCGACTGATGGCCAAGAAAGTTCTGACACTCATCAAGCTGCAGATCCCCGGGGGGCAGGCCAATCCTGCGCCGCCGGTCGGTCCTGCGCTCGGCCAGCACGGCGTGAACATCATGGAGTTCTGCAAGGCGTTCAACGCCCAGACCCAGCAGGAGAACGGGCGCATCACGCCGGTCGAGATCACGGTCTACGAGGACCGCTCCTTCTCCTTCATCACGAAGACGCCGCCGGCCGCCGTCCTGATCAAGGAGGCGCTGCGGGTCGAGAAGGGGTCGGGCGAGCCGAACCGCGAGAAGATCGGCCGGCTCACCAGCGCCCAGGTCCGCCAGATCGCCGAGACGAAGATGCCCGACCTGAACGCCCGTGACGTCGACCAGGCGATGCGGATCATCGCCGGCACCGCCCAGTCCATGGGTGTCGAGACGGACGTCTTGTAATGGCGCACGGCAAGAATTACCGGAACGCGAAGTCCCTCTTCGAGCGCGAGCATGAGTACTCGCCCGCGGAGGCCGTCCGCATCATCAAGGAGATGCCGACGGCGAAGTTCGACGAGACGGTCGAGGTCCACTTCCGGCTGGGGCTGAACGTGCGCCACGCGGACGAGCAGCTCCGCGGCACGCTCATGCTTCCGCACGGAACCGGCAAGGACGCGAAGGTCGCGGTCTTCGCCGAGGGCGACAAGGCGAAGGAGGCGCAGGAGGCCGGCGCAGACGTCGTGGGCTCCGCCGATCTCGCCAAGCGGGTCGAGGAGGGATTCACCGACTTCGACGTCGCGATCGCCACGCCCGACCAGATGGGGAACGTCGGGAAGCTCGGCCGAATCCTCGGTCCGCGCGGCCTGATGCCGAACCCGAAGACCGGCACCGTCACGATGGACGTGGGCAAGGCAGTCCGCGACGCCAAGGCGGGCAAGCTCGAGTACCGCACCGACCGTGGCGCCAACGTCCACGTGGCGATCGGCAAGAAGAGCTTCGACGAACGCCAGCTCGTCGAGAACTACGCCGCACTGGTGGAGGAGATCGTCCGCGCGAAGCCCGCGGTCGCGAAGGGCCGCTACATCCGGCAGATCACCTTCGCCACTACGATGGGCCCCGGAATTCACGTCGACACTGCCAAGGTCCGTGGCATCGTCGAAGAGCTCGAGGAGACACAAGAACCAGTTTCGGCCTAGTCAACAGAGTCCGTCACCAGAGACAGGAAGCAGGCGCGCAAGCGCCAGAGGCCTTCCCGAGGTGGATCGGTGAAGAGGTTTTCGCCTCCTTCAGCGAGCCCGCCTCTGTGCGGGCTCGATTCGTTCGAGGAGGTGAGTAAGTGAAGAAAGAGGACAAGGAGCGAGTGGTCGCCGAGCTGACGGAGCGCCTGCGCACCACCGAGACGCTCCTGGTCGCCGACTACCGCGGCCTGACCATGCCGCAGATCGACGACCTGCGCTCGAAGCTGATCGAGCACGGGGCCCGGTTCGCAGTCGTCAAGAACACGCTCACGAGGCGTGCGGCCGAGGCCGCGGGCTCAGACGCGTTGCTCGCGATGCTCGAGGGCCCGACGGCGATCGCCTTTCTCGAGTCCGACGGCGACCCCGTCGCGGTCGCGAAGGCGCTCGTGGACGCAGCCCGTGACACTCGCGTGCTCGAGGTTCGGGGCGGCCTGCTCGAAGGCAGGCCGATCGAGGCCGACGAGATCGAGTCGCTGGCGAAGCTGCCGCCGTTCGACGTGCTGCGAAGCCAGGTGCTGGGCGCGATCACTTCGCCGCTGACGGCGATCGTGGGTCTCTTCACGGCCCCGGTGCAGGACCTCTACGGCCTGCTCGATGCTCGCATCGAGCAGCTCCGGGAGCAGGGGGACACGTCCGAAGCGGCCGCGAGTGGCTCAGACCCAGAAGCGGCGGCAACCGTGGAGGAGCCTGACGCGCCTCCTGGCGCGGAGCCCGCTGCCGAAGAGGCAGGTGGCTCAGAACCAGAAGCTGAAGCAACCGAAACTCAAACTCAAACTGAAACTGAAGAGGAGGAGCAGTAATGGCCGCTAGCGCGACCGACAAGGTATTCGACGAGCTCGGCAAGATGAGCGTTCTCGAGCTCGTCGAACTGAAGAAGAAGATCGAGGACGAATGGGGCATCACCGCGGCCGCACCGGTCGCCATCGCCGCCCCGGGCGGCGGCGGGGCCGGGGACGGCGCCGCAGCCGAGGAGCAGACCGCCTTCGACGTCGTCCTCACGGCTGCGGGGGGTCAGAAGATCCAGGTGATCAAGGTCGTCCGCGCGATCACGGGTCTCGGCCTCAAGGAGGCCAAGGACGTCGTCGACTCGGCCCCGTCGCCGGTCAAGGAAGGCATCCCGCGCGAGGAGGCCGACTCGATCAAGGGCCAGCTCGAGGAGGCCGGCGCCACCGTCGAGGTCAAGTAGTCCAGGAAGGTCAGATCGCCAGGGGTGCCCGATGAGGGCGCCCCTGGCGCTTTTCCGCGCTGGGCGCTACCATGCCTCCAGCGTTCGGCGGATTCCGCAGGGGTACCCTTGCGCAGAAGCGCAGGTCTCGGGTACCCTGACGGGTTGCGCCGCTCTTCCGCCTGTCCACGCCCGTCTGCCCGCCGTACCCGTTTCTCGCCCGATTTTCGTTCTCGCACCGTATTTCTAAGGGAGGCTTCATCTCTTGACCACCAAGGTCGCTGCGCCAAGCGCGCGCACCAGCTTCTCGCGTCTCAAGCACGTCCTCGACCTTCCCAACCTGATCGATATCCAGAAGGCCTCGTTTCAGTGGTTTCTGGACGAAGGTCTTCGCGAGACGATCGACGACATTTCGCCGATCGAGGACTAC
>DATMZV010000095.1:0-18288 GCA_035573355.1 Gaiellaceae bacterium
TCCGTCGGAACGCCCTGGATCTCCTCGACCTCGGCATCGAGCCGGTAGAAGACCGGCGCCATGTTCACGTAGGAGATGCGGCCGAGCCTCACCATCGATCCACCTCGTTGTAGAGCGTGTCGCGCTGCACCGGGATCCGCCCCGCCTCGCGCACGAAACGCACGAGCTCCGGAACCTTCTGCTCGGTCTCGGTACGCGCACCTGCGGCGTGGAAGATCTGCTCGCGCACCACCGTGCCCTGCACGTCGTTTGCGCCGAAATGCAGCGCCACCTGCGCAAGCGGCAGGCCCATCATGATCCAGTACGCCTTGACGTTCGGGATGTTGTCGAGCAGCAGGCGCGACACGGCGATCATCTTCAGGTCGTCGGAGCCGGTCGTGTGCTTCCAGCCGCGCCGTTCAAAGACGGTGTTCTCCGGATGGAACGCGAGCGGGATGAACGCGAGGAAGCCTCCGGTCTTGTCCTGCTGCTCGCGCAGCCGCAACAGATGGTCGACGCGCTCCTCGTAGGTCTCGACGTGCCCGTAGAGCATCGTGCAGTGGGTCGGGATCCCGAGCCGGTGGGCCGCGTCATGCGTGCGGAACCAGAAATCGGGATGCTCCTTGCCGGGCGCGATCAGCTTTCGGACGCGGTCCGCGAACACCTCAGCTCCGCCGCCGGGAAGCGAGCCGAGCCCGACCGACTTCAGCTCGCGCAACACGTCTTCGTGGCTCAACCCCGAGAGCTTGGTCATGTGATGGATCTCGCTCGCCGTGAAGAGCTTCAGGTGGACGTCCGGCAGCGCCTCGTGCAGCGAGCGGACGATGTCGACGTAGTAGTCGAACCCGACGTGCGGCGTCTCACCACCGACCATGTGGATCTCGGTGAACCCGGTGAGCTCATGCTGGCGCACCGCGTCCTCAACCAGCTCGCTGCCGCTGTACGTGTACGCGTCGTCCTGCTTCTGCGTGACGGCGAACGCACAGAACTTGCACTTCACGCGACAAACGTTCGTCTGATTGAGATAGAGGTTCTGGACGAAGTAGACGCGATCGTCGCCGCCGCGTAAACGGCGTGCCAGATCGGCGAGCTCGCCGAGCGCGAGGATGTCGTCGGTCTCCATGAGCGTCACGCCGTCGTCGAAGTCGAGCCGTTCGCCGGCTTCCACCTTCTCGCGGATCGCGGCGAGCGTGTCTGTTCGCTCGAGCAACGCCATTCGGCTAGCGCTCCCTGTTCACGACGGCGTAGGTCAAGGACTCGAGCTCTTCGCGGTGCAGCTCGCCGTTCAGACAGGCGCGGGCATTGCGCGCGTAGGCGAGCGCGACTTCCCGACTCTCCTCGATCGCACCGGTCGAGGCGACACGCAGCAGTGCACCCTCGAGCTGCGCTCCGCCCCCGAGTGCTGCGCGAACGGCCTCGTCACGCTGGGCGGCGAGGAGGAGCGGCAGGGTGGGAGTTCCCTCACGCAGATCGGTGCCGGCGATCTTGCCAGTCTCGATCGTCACGCCCGAGCAGTCGAGGATGTCGTCGGTGATCTGGAACGCGACGCCGAGCGCGAGCCCGAACGACCCCGAGCCACCTGCGAGCCGGCAGGCCGCCTCGAAGAGCTTCCCCGTCTTCAGCGTGCAGCGTTCGAGATATGCCTCGATCGTCGTGTCGGGATCGAACCGTTGCGAGCGCTGCATCGCTTCACCGCGGGCGAGGCACAGTGTCGCGTTCGCGAGGACCGCAAGCGCCTCTGCGCTTCTCGTGGCAGCGAGCTCGGCGAACGCACGCGCGAACAGGTAGTCGCCCGCTGCTCGTGCGGCTTCTGGGCCGTGCGCCGACCAGGCCGATGCATGGCCGCGACGCAGTGAGGCACGGTCGATGAGGTCGTCGTGCATGAGCGTTGCGAGGTGGATGAGCTCGACTGCGACGCCGGCGACCACCGGCGGCTCCGACCCGGGCGGCGCCGAGAGGTACACGAGCAGCGGCCGCAGCCGCTTGCCTCCGGCGGCGAGCGCCTCCGCACCGACTTCTGCGACGACTCCGCGGTAGGCGCCGACCGCATGCTCCAGACGGTCCTCGAGCTCGCCGAGGTAGGCGTCCAGGCCGGGCGCCTCACGGATCTCCGCGAGTGCGCTCAAACCGCTTCCGCCGTGTGCAGCGCGACGATGCTCCCCGCGAAGAGCCGGAAGCGGACCTCGCGAAAGCCGGCCGCGGCGATCAGCTCCGCCAGCTCCTCGGGGCCGGGGAAGCGCCGCACGCTCGCCGGGAGATACGTGTAGGCAGACCCACCTGGCAACAGCTTGCCTAGCAACGGCACGACTCTGTCGAACCAGAAGCGATAGAAAGGCGCAAGGACCCCGCGCGGGTGTGTGATCTCGAGGATGCCCAGCCGTCCGCCCGGACGGAGAACGCGGCGCAGCTCGACGAGGGCGCGCTGCAGGTCGTCGACGTTCCGAACGCCGAAGCCCACGGTCGCCGCATCGAAGCTCGCAGCCTCGAAGGGCAGCTCGAGCACATCGCCTTGGATCCACTCGAGACTCGGCGCCTTGCGCCGCGCACGCTCGAGCATCGGCTCCGAGAAGTCGAGCCCGGTGACGCGGCCGCCCGCAGCAGCGTCGGCGATCGCAAGGTCACCCGTCCCGCAGCACGCATCGAGGACTTCGTTGCCGGGACGGACGACCGCCTCAGCGGTGAGCCGGCGCCAGCGCCGGTCGAGACCTGCGGTCATCGTCCGGTTCATGGCGTCGTAGACCGGCGCGATCCGGTCGAACATGCGCCGCACGTTGTCCGGCGCGAGCCGGCCGGACTCGTAGTTGACGCTCACGTCACTCCCCGTCCCCCCATCTCTTCACATGCTCGACCTCCAGGCCGAGTTGGTCAAGCGCGCGCGCCACGATGAAGTCGACGAGGTCGTCGATCGTCTCGGCGCCGTGGTAGAAGCCGGGGGCGAGAAACAGCACGGTCGCCCCCGCCTCCTTGACCGTGAGCATGTTCCGCAGATGGATGAGGGACAGCGGCGTCTCGCGCGGCATGAGGACGAGCCTCCGCTCCTCCTTGAGGGCCACCGAGGCGGCGCGATGGATGAGATTCGACATGGCGCCCGAGGCGATCGTCCCGAGCGTGCCCATCGAGCACGGGCAGATCACGTACGCGTCGACCTTCGCCGACCCGCTCGCGTAGGGCGACTTCCAGTCGTTCGGCTCGTAGACCGTGACGTTGCCGCCCTGCGCGTGCTCGAGCACGCGGGTGAGCGTCTCGTCGCGCGACAGCCGCGGGTTTCCGTAGAGCTCGGTCGCCAGCACCTCGATGCCGGCGCTCGACGCGCAGATGCCGAGCTCGACATCCGCGACGGTCAGTGCCCGAATGAGGCGAGCCGCGTACGGGGCGCCCGAGGCGCCCGTTATGCCCAGGAAGACGCGCACCGCGGGCCTATTTCGGGCCTTTGGATTCGCTCAGGAACACGCCGAGCTGCTGCAGCTTCTGCTGTCCGAGCGAGCCGAACTTCGGCATCACGTTGTTGCCGTACTTCGACGGGTCTGCAACGTACTTGGAGAAGAAGTCCGGCCCCTGACCGCTCTTTCCGATCGCCGACAGGTCCGGTGCGCCGAGGTTGGAGCTGCCGGTGCCGAGGTAGGTGTGGCACGCAGTGCAGCCGGAGCTCGCAAAGACCTTGGCGCCGGCGACGGCGTCCGGATTGTCGGCGAAGCCCTGACTCTTCGCCCACGTGGGCACGGCCTGCACGACCTCGCTGGCGAGGGCCTCCTTCGCGGTCGCGCCCTTGTACGTCAGGACACCCATCGAGATGACGACCAGGACGGCGGCGATTACCGCAACCGGGCGGCGCGTGAGCCGGCGCTCCATGCGCCGGTCGATGAACGGAAGTAGGAACGCGATGATCAGCAGGATCGTGGGGATCCCGACGGTACCCAGGATCACGGAGTCGGGCCACTTGAAGATCCGCAGGAGGTAGAAGAGGAAGTAGAAGTACCAGTCGGGCCGCGGCACGAAGTTCGTCGTGCCCGGATCTGCCGGCTCGGAGTAACGCGGGCCGAGCAGGCACGAGTCACCGCTGCCGCAGGTCTTGGGATCCTCGCCGGAGGTGTAGTACCAGACGGCGGCGAGCCCGATGATCACCGAGACGACGACGAGGCTCATCACCGTGTCGTGGAACATCGCGTACGGGAAGAAGGGCTTGCCGCGCTTCTTGACGTCCGACTTGTACTTCGTGAACTGCTTGCGCCACTCCTCGGTCGTGGCCACTACCCCTCACCTCCGTTGCGGCGCCAGCCGCTGCGGGCGGCCGGCTGCGTCAGGCCGCTGCGCCCGTTCGCTTTCGGCGCGTCGCCGTTCGACTCGCTGCCCGCCGCCTCGCTCGACCACGGCGGCGACGTCACGCCGAGCCGGATGACGAGGTAGAGGTGCAGACCGATCAGCGCGAAGATCAAGCCCGGAATCAAGAGCATGTGTAACGCGTAGAAACGGCTGATCGTTTCGTTGCCGATCTCCGCGCCACCACGTAAGAAGTCGGCGAGAAACGGCCCGAGGAACGGCGCCGTCCCGTTGAGGTTGATGCCGACGACCGTCGCCCAGTACGCCGTCTGATCCCAGGGCAGCAGGTAGCCCGTGAAGCCCTCGAGCATCCCGATCGCGAGCAGCATCACGCCGATGATCCAGTTCAGCTCACGCGGATACTTGTACGCACCGAACAAAAACACGCGCGCCATGTGGAAGAACATGAGGATGATGAAGACGCTCGCGCCCCACTTGTGCATGCCGCGCACGAGCCAGCCGAGCGTGACGTCGTTCGTGATGTGCTGGATCGACTGATAGGCGTTCTGCGGGTCGGGCTTGTAGTACATCGCGAGGATCGAGCCCGTCAGCGCCTGGATGAGGAACGCCGTGAGGGTTGCCGAGCCAAGCGTGTGGAACCAGTTCGTGTCTCCGGGAACCTTGCGAAAGAGGAAGTACTTGATCCCGCCGACGAGGCCGGAGCGCTCCTCGAGCCAGTCGATCGGGTAGTTGATCGCGGCCTCGAGGTGGCGTCGCCGCGCGGACTTCTTGTTGGAACTTGCGACAGCCATCAGTGCGGCGGCTGCAACGGGTAGAGGATCTGCTCCCAGCCGTCGACGTGCTGCCCGGGGCCGGCGAGCTTGTAGGCGTGGATCTTTGCGTCCTTCCCTTGACCGTCCACTTTCGCCACGCTGAACGGCTTACCGAGGATCAGTCGGCCCTCGACGATCGCGAACTGGTAGCGATCGAGCGCACGGACCGGCGGCCCCGCCGTCCGGTTGCCCTCCGAGTCGTACTGGCCGCCGTGACACGGACAGCCGAACCCGCCTGCAGGCAGCACCGGAGTCAATGTCACCTTCTGCCCACCCTTGCCGTCGAACTGCTTCGTCTGGTCGGGCTGCTCCGGGCCGTTCGGCTGCACCGGGCACCCGAGGTGGGCGCATCGGTTCGAGATGATCGTGAAGCTCGGCTCGCCATTCAGCGCGCCGTTGTTGCGGATGTAGGCGGTTCTGCGCGAGACCTCACCGTCAGGGGGACGCATGAAGAAGGACGTGATCCGCCACTGCCCTTCCGGGAATTCCGAGAGGGGCCCGAGGTCGACCTTCGGATAGCCCTGCCCCTTGAACGCCGGCACGATCATGAAACCGATCGCGGGCACGGTCACGAGCCCGCCGATGACGGCGCCGAGCCCGAGTGTCGCGCCCTCGAGGAAACGGTTGCGCGGGAACCGCTCACTCGTCAGCGCGTCCACATCCTGGTCGGCCGGGGTCGCAGGCGCGTCCGTCGACTCGGGCGGGCCGCCGCGCTCCGGTTCGATCGCGTTCACAGGCTCGCCGCGGAATTCGTCGGTCGCGTCGCGCGCCCAGAGGAAGCCGAACACGATCGCGATCACCGCGCCGATCGGGACGATGATCTTGGGATTGACGATCAGCCCGACGAGGATGCAGGCGATGCCGGCCGCGAAGGCAATCGGGTAGAGAGACGGCCCCGGGGAATGCGGCCGGTCCCCGTGCTGGGGTTCCGTCACCGAGCCTCCCCTTTGTGGGTCACCACTAGTGGATTCAATAGCCGCCCCGTTCTACGTGTCAACGACGTAACAATCGACGCAACGGGCGGGGACTCTGACGGATTTGCCCGTTCCCTGCAGGGGTGTCGAGGGAGATGCCGTACTCGCCCCACCGGCGGTCGACCAGAGCCTTGATTTCCGGGGTCATCTCGATCTCCGGCGGCCACTCGCGGGTGCCCTCCCCAGGCCCCTTGTGGGTGGCGTCGATTCCGATCTTGCCGCCGTAGAACTGGCGGGTCGGGGCGTGGTCGAGGTGGTCGAGCGGACCCTCGGTGAGAAGGACGTCGCGGGCCGGATCGACGTTGGCGCCGACCCGGAACATGACCTCCCCGTAGTCGTGCACGTCCACCCATTCGTCGACGACGACGATCGACTTCGTCAGGCTGAGCATTCCGAGGCCCCAGATGGCGTGCATGACCTTCTGCGCGTGGCCGGGGAAGGCCTTGCGAATGGAGACGATGCAGCAGTTGTGGAACGCGCCGGCGATCGGGAGGTCGTAGTCGACGATCTCCGGAACTGTCATCCGGATCGCCGGGAGGAAGATCCGCTCGGTCGCCTTGCCGAGCCAGGCGTCTTCCTGCGGCGGCTTGCCGACGACGATCGACGGGTAGATCGCGTCCCGCCGCATCGTGATCGCCGTCAGCCTGAAGACGGGGAACGGCTCCACCGGCGTGTAGTAGCCGGTGTGGTCGCCGAAAGGCCCCTCGGCGGTCAGCTCGTCCTTGTCGATGTAGCCCTCGAGGACGATCTCCGCATTCGCGGGAACCTCGAGGTCGACGGTCTTCGCCTGCACGAGCTCGACAGGCTCGCCGCGCAGAAAGCCGGCAAGCATCAGCTCGTCGATGTGCTTCGGCAGGGGCGCGCTCGCGCTGTACGCGGTGACGGGATCGAGGCCCAACGCGACGGCGACCTCGATCCGCCCGTCGGTGGCGAGGTAGTCCGCACGCCCGTCCTTGTGGATCTGCCAGTGCATCGCCGTCGCGCGCGGGCCGAGCTTCTGCATCCGGTACATCCCGACGTTCCGCGTGCCCGTGCGCGGATCCTTCGTGATCACGGCGGGCAGGGTGATGAAGGGCGCGGCGTCGTCGGGCCAGCAGGTCTGGATCGGGAGGAGATCGAGCGACGCGTCGTCTCCCTCGAGGACGACGTCCTGCGACGGCCCGCGCCGGACCGTCTTCGGGCGCGAGTCGGCGATCGACTTGAGCTTCTGCAGGCCGCGCACCTTGTCGACGAGCCCCGCGGGCGGCTGCATCTCGAGAACGTCGCTGAGCTTCTCGGCGACGCTGTCGAGCGACGGCGCGTCGAAGGCGAGGCACATACGCCGCTCGGTGCCGAACTGGTTGATCAGTAGCGGACGCGACGAGCCCTTGACGTTCTCGAAGAGCAGCGCCGGGCCGCCCGCCTTGACGGTGCGGTCGGTGATCTCCGTGATCTCGAGCTCCGGATCGACCTCGGCCTCGATGCGAACGAGCTCGCCCTCGTGCTCGAGGAGCGCGATCCAGGCGCGCAGGTCGGCAGGCGGAGCCACTGCGTCAGTCTAGGCTCGAGCGGGGCGAGCGGGCTAGCGGCGGCGGTGTCGCAGCCAGTGCAGTGTCTGGCCGAGCGCGATCACGCTGATGAAGATCAGGCCCGTGATGAGCATGCCCGTGATGACTTTCTTGCCCTCGGTCGCGGCGTCTTCGACCGCCAGGAGTTGAAGCAGCGCGTGCATCCGGCGCGACTTTACCGCAGTCGACCGCGATGAGTGGCGAGCGCACTGTCGGTCGCGGCGTCGCCGACCCGGCTTCGGGCGAGCCGCTCGAGCGGGCTCGGATCGTTGTCGAGCCTGAGCGACGAACGGCCCTCGTCCAGCTCGCCGCGCCCGAGCGACGCCGCAGTCGCTGCCCAGACCGGACCGTCGCCCACGATCTCCTCGGCGCGGAGGTATGCACACAGGGCGATCAGCTCCGCGAGGTCGCTGACCGCCTCGACGGTGCCGACCTCCTCGATCCGCACTAGGCCGTGCGCGTAGAGGTAGTCGCCGAGGAGGAGTGCCGTGTCCTGATCCTCCGGTGCGAAGAGTCGAGGGTTCCCGTAGTGCAAGAGGTAGCCCTCGTAGATCGTCTCGATACCGAGCGCGAAGCGCTCCTCCCCGAGGAGAGAGAAGACCGGCTCCCGCTCCTGCTCGTCAAGCGGGCGGAGCGCGAGGGTCCAGAGGGAGCTCTCCTGCCCCGCGTCCGAGGCAATCGTCTCCCAGAGATCAGTCGTCGAAGTCTGCAACGGCCTGAATCGTGCGGTCGATCTCGTCGTCGCCATGGGCGAGCGAGAGGAACATTGCCTCGAACTGGCTGGGCGCGATGTAGATCCCGCGCTCGAGCAGATGGCGGAAGAGCGCCGCGTACCGCTCGACGTCTGAGCGCTCGGCGTCATCGAAGTTGCGGACCGGGTCGTCGGTCATGAAGAGGGTCGCCATGGCGCCGACGCGCTGCACTCGTCCGTGCTCTGCGAGGCCTGCTTCGAGACGCGCGCCGCGCTGCTCGAGCTCGTCGTAGACGGCGGGATCGCGAAGCCGGCGCAGGACCGCGAGCCCCGCGGCCGTGGCGAGCGGATTCCCCGACAAGGTTCCCGCCTGGTAGACGTCGCCACTCGGCGCAAGTCGGTCCATGATCTCGGCGCGACCGCCGAAGGCTGCAAGCGGCAGCCCACCGCCCGCGATCTTCCCGAGGATCGTGAGGTCGGGCAGGACTCCGAAACGCTCCTGGGCGCCGCCGCGCGCGATCCGGAAGCCCGTGATCACCTCGTCGAAGACGAGTAGCGCACCGGACGCGTCGCACAGCTGCCGCAGCGCCTCGAGGAACCCGGGCTCGGGGGGAACGACGCCCATGTTCCCCGCGACCGGCTCGACAAAGATCGCGGCCAGGCCCTCGCCGAACTCGGCAACGGTGGATGCGACGGCGTCGACGTCGTTGTACTTGCAGACGATCGTGTCCTTCGTCGTCGCCGTCGGCACGCCGGGGCTTGCGGGCAGGCCGAGCGTTGCGACACCGGAACCGGCGCTCGCGAGGAGGGCGTCGACGTGACCGTGGTAGCAACCGGCGAACTTGAGGATGCGGTCACGCGACGTGAAGGCGCGCGAGAGTCGGACGGCGCTCATCGCCGCCTCCGTCCCGGAGGAGACGAGCCGGACCTTCTCGACGGAAGGCACCGCGTCCACGATCTCGGCGGCGAGCTGGACCTCGGCCTCGCTCGGCGCACCGAAGCTCGTGCCGAGCTCGGCGGCGGCGCGGACCGCTTCGACAGTCTCGCGGTCGCCGTGTCCGAAGAGGAGCGGGCCCCAGGACATGACCCAGTCCAGGTAGCGGTTTCCTTCGACGTCCTCGATGTAGGCACCCTCTCCGCGGCGCACGAAGAAGGGCTCGTCGAGCCCGACCGCGCGCATTGCCCGCACCGGCGAGTTCACTCCGCCGGGAATGAGCTCGAGCGCGCGGCGGTACAACTCACTTCGCGTTCTTAAAGCCAGGAGGCCAGCTCCTTCGTCCAGTAGGAGATGACGAAGTCGGCGCCCGCTCGTTTGATCGCCGTCAGCGACTCGATTGCAGCCTGCCGCTCGTCCAGGAATCCCCTCGCTGCGGCTGCTTTGACCATCGCGTACTCGCCGGAGACGTTGTACGCGGCGAGTGGAAGGTCGAAGCGCTCGCGCGCCGCACGAATCACGTCGAGGTAAGGAAGCGCAGGCTTGATCATCAACACGTCGGCGCCTTCGCCGATGTCCTGCTCGCATTCGCGCAGTGCCTCGCGGACGTTCGCGGGATCCATCTGGTAGCCGCGGCGGTCGCCAAACGACGGCGCCGACTCGGCCGCCTCCCTGAACGGCCCGTAAAAGGCCGAGGCGTACTTGGCGGAGTACGCGATGATCGGCGCGTCGGGCAGCTCTTCGCGGATCGCACCGACCCGGCCGTCCATCATGTCGCTCGGCGCGACGACATGAGCGCCGGCGTCGACGTGGCTCCGCGCCGTGCGCACGAGCAGCTCGAGCGTCGCATCGTTGTCGATCTCCTCACCGTCGCCGATGACGCCGCAGTGCCCGTGTGAGGTGTACTCGCAGAGACAGACATCAGTGATGAGGACGAGGTCGCGACCTTGCAGCTCCCGTAGCGCGCGCTGCACGACTCCGTCGTCGTCCCAGGCGCCGGAGCCCTCGTCGTCCTTCTCGTCGGGGATGCCGAAGAGGATCACCGCCTTGACGCCGAGCCGTGTCAGCTCGTCGGCCTCGGCGCCGAGCGTCTCGACGGAGTGCCGGGCGAGCCCCGGCAGGTCCGCGTTCGCAAGCGGTTCGGGACCGATGAACAGCGGCATGACGAAGTCGTCGAGGTCGAGTCGCGTCTCGCGAACGAGGTCGCGCAGCCCACTCGTCCGGCGAAGCCGCCGCAGCCGTGTGACGGGAAAGGCGCTCACGACCGAAGCCTAGACCGCTGCTCGAGGTGCGTGTCCGGCGCGAGGTACCAGACATGTCCCAGGGACTGTCCCTGGAACATGTCGGTTCGGGCCTTCGCTAACGGCGGGCAGCCGCGGGCGGAGGCTCCGCTTCGTCGAGCTCGACCGGCACGGCGACCGGCTCGTCCGCCTCCCAGGGCTCCAGCTCGATCCGCTCGCCGAAGAACTCCCACATCGCCCGGCCGGCGGCCAACAGCGGCAGCGCGACGAGCGCACCCGGCAGCCCGTAGATCTCACCGCCCGCGAGCAGCCCGAAGATGACGAGCAGCGGATGCAGGCGCAGCGCACTCCCCATCACCTTGGGAACCACGACATGGCCCTCGACCTGGTGGATCCCGAGGAACAGCAAGAACACCCAGATCGCGGACACCGGGTTCACGACGAGCGCGTAGAGGAACGGCGGAATCGCACCGAGCCACGGACCGAGATACGGAATCAGCTCCGTGATCGCAACCCAGGCACCGAAGAGCAGCGCGTACTTCTGGCCGTGGGGAAGCCAGCCGAGCACGCCGAAGAGCCATAACCCGATCCCTGCGCTCGTCCCGATGATCAGCGAGACGAGCGACTGGCCTTTGACGTAGCTGAAGAGCGAGTGCTCCATCCGCAGGATCAGCGGCTCCGATCCGGGCTCGGGCGGAAAGCGCCGGTTGACCGACCGTTCCAGCTTGGGGAAGTCGAGCAGCATGTAGATCGACACCACCAGGACGACGATCGCGCTGAAGAGCAGCTTTCCGATCGAGAGTGCGGCGCCCTCGAGGAAGTTGACGACCTTCGTCGTGTACTTCCCGACGTCGTGCCTGCGGATATCTCGTACCAGCCGATGCCCGCGGGTCTGGATGTCGACTCCACCGAGACGGTGGTCGTCGAGCCAGCTCTGCAGGCGGTCGACATCCCGGTCGGCATCCACCTTGCCGGTTCGTCCGTTCACGTCCGTAAAGTAGGAATCCACCCGTTTTGCGGCCGTTTTCGTCTCGCTGACGACGACGGTCCCGAGCGCCACGATGACGGCGACAACCGTGATCGCAAAGACGAGGTACACCAGCGCGACCGAGAAGCCGCGCGGGAGGCGCACCCGCTGGACTCCCCGGACAAGCGGGCTCAGGAGCAGGGCGATCAGCACGGCGACCAGGAACAGGAAGACGACGTGACGGACCGACGCCACGACGATCCAGAGGAACAGCAGCAGAACCGGAAGCCCAGCCAGCTGGATCCAACGCGGGATCTCGATCTTCACCGCCCGGGCGGGCATGCGAGTGATCGTACAGCCGAGGTCATACGGCTCAGACCCCCTGAATGGGACTGGAACTGGCTCGAGGAAGGCAACCTCGCGCTCGACCGTCACGAGCTCAGGGCGGAAACCCAGGCAGATCCGGGGATTCCGCTGTCACAAACCGGGCCCCCTCATCCGGTGCAAAACCGGTCGGGGTTCGTTACGGTGACGCGGATGCCGGCCCCCTCCCGCCGAGCCCCCGCGGCGCGCAAGCGCAGGCGGCGGCAGACTGTGCCTCACCGCGCCCGCCGGTTGATCGTCCTGACCGTCGTTTCCGGCGTCCTCCTCGGCACGCTTCTGATCACAGCCTTCGGCCAGGGAGCCACGCGCCAGCCCGCTCAGGCACTCCCCGGTCCCTCCAGCCGGCTGCTGCCCGTCGGCCCGCCGACGCCGCTGACGGTTGCGCTCCACAGCGGCCTTCGGATCCAGCTCCCGATTGCGCAGAGTCGCGTCACCGCGATCGGCTACCACTCGTCGGGCGACGGAGCCATTCCCTTGAGCCCACTGGGGCACCAGGGGAACGAGGGAGCGCTCTCGAGGCTCGCGCACAAGATCTTCGGAGGCGGCGGCGCGGGCTTCGTCTACTACCAGTTGAACGGGGGGGAGACGGCTGTACTCGACGTCGGCGCGGCTCCCGGGACCGACGTCTACGCGCCTGTCGACGGAACGATCGTGGGCATCTCCGACTACATCCTCAACGGACAGCCTTACGGTGTGCGCATCGACATCCAACCGTCGGCCGCTCCGTCACTTGTCGTCTCGCTGACGCATCTGAGTGCGGATCCGGCGTTGACGGTCGGCTCGACGATCGCCGCTTCCAGCACGAAGGTCGGCCGCGTGCTCGATCTGTCGGGCGTCGAGCGGCAGGCACTCTCGAGATTCACGCAGGACGCGGGCAACCATGTGTCGATCGAGCTTCGCGCCGCAGCCACACTCCTCCCCTAAGCCCCAACAAGACCTTCTCTTCGCTCGGTAAAACCGAGACAATCGCCTAGCCGTGAGAATCCTCTTCATCGCCGACGCGGTCGGCGTCCCGGGACGCCGCGCGTTGGAAGAGCGCCTCCCCTCGCTGCGCGACGAGCTGCGGGTCGACCTTTGCATCCTGAACGGCGAGAACCTCGCAGACGGTGTCGGGATCACGCCAAAGCTCGCGGACAAGATGCTGGCGTCCGGCGTCGACGCGATCACGCTCGGCAACCACACGTGGCGCCGCAGCGAGATCGTGCCCTACCTTGAGCAGAGCGAGCGGGTAATCAGGCCGGCGAACTACTCGAAGCGCGCGCCGGGGAAAGGGTTGACGTTCGTCGCCGCCGCCGACGGTACCGACGTCGCGGTCCTCAACTTTCTCGGCTCGCTCTTTCTCGGACCGCCGTACAACGCGTTCGAGATCGTCGACGAGCTCGTGGACGAGGCAGCAAGTCGCACGCCGGTGATCGTCGTCGACATGCACGCCGAAGCGACGAGCGAGAAGGTCGCACTGGCGAAGTGGCTGGACGGAAAGGTGACGGCGGTCTTCGGAACCCACACGCACATCCAGACGAACGACGCCCGGGTGCAGCCGGGCGGCACGGCGGCGATCACCGACGCCGGCATGACGGGACCACACGACTCGGTCATCGGGGTCCAGGCCGACCTGGCGATCCGGCAGATGCGAACCGGCCTCCACGTGCGCTTCGAGACGGCGTCGGGTGACGTGCGCATCGAGGGGGTTCTCGTCGAATGCGGGGCCGACGGGCGCGCGACGAGCTGCGAGTCGGTTCGCGTGCATCTGCAGTGACCGCATTGCCGATCCGCTACGCGGAGAACGGCGACATTCACATCGCCTACCAGGTCGTGGGCGACGGCCCGTTGGACCTTGTGTGCGTCATGGGCGCAATGACCAACCTCAACGTGCTCTGGGACGACCCCGACTACCGCCGCTTCTTCCAACGGCTTGCTTCCTTCGCACGCCTCATCCTCTTCGACAAGCGCGGAATGGGGCTCTCCGACCGGGTGCGGATCGGCACGCTCGAGGAGCGAATGGACGACGTCCGCGCGATCCTCGATGCGATGGGCTCGGAAAGCGCGGCATTGCTAGGTGTTTCCGAGGGAGGCCCGATGTCGATGCTCTTCGCCGCCAGCTATCCGGAGCGCACTCGGGCAATAGTCCTATGCGGCGCCGAGGTGAAAGAGGAAACAACCGCCGACTGGCCGTGGGGCGAAACGACCCGCGAGGATTTCGACCGTTCGATGGACATCGACCTGGTCGTCTCGCGTTGGGGCACGGGGGACTGGATCGATTACTTTGCGCCGAGCCGTGCAGGAGACCCCCGCCTCCGTCAGCTGGCCGCTCGAGTACAGGTCGAGTCCGCAAGCCCGCACGACGCGGTGGCCTTCATGCGCATGGCCTTCGAGATCGACGTCCGCCACGTCGCCCCGGCGGTGAAGACGCCGACGCTGATCCTCCACAGAGTGGGCGATCAGGTCTGCCACGTCGAGAACGCGCGCTGGCTCTCGCGGCACATCGAAGGCGCCCGCTACGTCGAGCTTCCGGGCAACGATCATCTTCCCTGGATCGATGGGGACGACATCCTCGACGAGATCCAGGAGTTCCTGACCGGCGTGCGGGAGCCGGCCGAGCCGGACCGTGTTCTCGCGACGGTGCTGTTCACGGACGTCGTCGGATCGACCGAACGGGCGCGCGAGCTCGGAGACAGACGCTGGCGCGATCTGCTCGACCGTCACAACGAGATCGTCCGCAGAGATCTGGAACGCTTCAGAGGGCGTGAGGTCGATACCGCTGGCGACGGCTTCTTCGCAACGTTCGACGGGCCGGCCCGCGCAATCCGCTGCGCGCGCTCGATCGTGGCGGACGTGCAGAGCGTCGGGCTCGAGGTGCGCGCGGGGCTACACACGGGCGAGTGCGAGCTTGCCGGCGACCATGTCCGCGGAATAGCGGTGCATACCGGTGCGCGCGTCGCTTCGCTCGCCGGCGCCGGAGAGGTGCTCGTGTCGAGCACCGTGCGCGACCTTGTCGCAGGGTCGGGGATCGAGTTCGATGACCGAGGCGTTCAGTCGCTCAAGGGGATTCCGGGTGAGTGGCGTCTCTACGCCGTAGCGTGAATGCAAGCAAGACCGTAAGCGCGACGAGCGCAAGGTCGCGTGCGAGCAAGACCCACGAGAGGCCGGCTTCGAAGTGGAGCGCCAGCCTGAAATAGCGGAACGGGAACCACACCTGCGTCAGGATGAGCGCCGCCGCCAGGAGGACGCTCGCCCAGAGGCCACGACGGCCGCGCACGAGCGGGACGATCGGGATCAGCCAGATCAGGAACTGCGGCGACAGCACCTTGCCGAGCGCGACGAACGCGCAGAGGGCCGCTGCGGTCGAACGAACGAGCGCCTCGCGGTCGCCACGGCCACGGGCGAACGACGCCCAGATCCAACCGAGCACGCCGACCTGCAGAAGGGTGGTCGCGACCGAAAGCACGCCGGCCGCAGAGCCCGCGACGTTCTGGGACCCATGGCTGGTCTCGCCCGCGAGGCCGAACCCGAACACGTGGTGGCCGACGAGCAGGAGCGACGCACCGAGACTCTCGACCTGGAGCGGCCTGCTCAGCTGGACGCTCAAGCTGTCCCACACACCTCCGGGCGAGAGCACCACGAACGGCAGGAAGATCGCGCCGACAACGCCCACGAGGAGCGCGAGACAGATCAGTGCCTCCCGCCGGCCTGCGCGCTTCCACACGTACGCCACACCGAGCGGTACGAACACCACGGGAAAGAGCTTCGCCGTGATGCCGAGACCGAGCAGAGCGTGTCCGAGCCGGAGGCGGTTGGACACGAGCGCCGCCAGAGCCGCTACGCAGATGGCGGCGGGCCAG
The DNA here is from genome assembly GCA_035573355.1 of Gaiellaceae bacterium. Taxonomy (GTDB): domain Bacteria; phylum Actinomycetota; class Thermoleophilia; order Gaiellales; family Gaiellaceae; genus 3-1-20CM-4-69-9. The sequence goes on from DATMZV010000095.1 coordinate 15,647, forward strand.
AGATCGAACCGGCTCAGGATCACGGACCCGAGAAGAAGCGGAGCGACCGCGGCGAAGCAGAGGGCCGCCCAGACGTTCAGGTCGCTGCGCCGTAGTACCCGCAGCACGACCGCCATCGCCAGGAGCGCCGCGGCACCGCACATCCACATGAGCGTCTCGAACGTGCGCCGGAACCCCGCCGACACCTGCTGGTTCTTGCCAGGCTCGGCCAGCCCCGGTAAAGCGAACATCGGCAGCGCGCCCGGCGGGTACTCGACGGCGAAGTCGCGGTACGGCACCTTCCCGTCCGCGATCGCGTTTCCGTAGCGCTGATAGACGGGAGTGTCGATCACCTGCTTGTGCTTGTAGAAGCCGACGTGGAGCAGGGACCACGCAACAACGAAGAGGGCAATCGCCGCAAACGCTGCGGCGATCACGGAGCGCTCAGATGCCGGGCTCTGGCTGTTCGCGGCCATGTGCCAGGAAGGCGAACGCGACGAAGGGGAAGAACCAGGGGATGTAGAGGTAGAACCAGTGCGTCAGCACGAGCTCGAAGCCGATCAGGAGCGCACCGGTCAAGGCTGCAAGCTGCAGCGGCGTCTTGACCCGGGGAAAGAATGCGGCGGCGATTGCACCGGCGACGAGGAGCCCTTCGAGCACCCACTGGACGACGTGGAGGTCGGGAATCCCGCGTGCGTGGTACTGCGCCCAGTCCCAGAGCGAGAACGGCGACTCGCGCGTGATCTGCGTCTTCAGCGTCCGGTCGTAGAAGATCTGCGCGGCTTGAATCGGATGGGCGTCGAGCAACAGCACCGAGAAGGCGAGCACGGTCGCGGCAAGGAAACCTGTTGCGAAGACGAGGGCCGGCCGAGGGCGGCGCCACTGAATCGGGCCCGGATACGTGAGCCACATCGGCGCAACGACAAGCGTCGCGAACTTCGTCCAGCCCGAGAGCGCCGCCGCGGCCCCGCGCGCGAGTGGTGAGCTCGCGAGCCAGAGCCCGAAGATGAGGAACACCGGCACGATCGCGTCATTCGTGTTCGACATCGATACGTACTGCGTGAAGGGGAACGCCGCCCACGCGAACACGAGTGCAGCGCCGAGCCAGCGGCCGCCGAAGCGCAGTCCGACGAGCCCGAGCCCGAGCGCGCAGAGGACGTCGAAGATGATCGACGTGAGATGCACGGCGGGAAGGTTGTCCCACTTTCCCGACCAGCCACGGATCCAGTAACCGGGCAGGTACGCCTCGTAGGCGACCGGCCCGTACGTGTCACCCAGCGGATTCGCCGACTCGCAGCGGCCGTTGAACTGGATCCGGTCCCGGATCTCTCCTGAAGAGTCGGCAGGCCCGCACGCCTTGAGGTTGTCCTCCTTCGGGAAGTGGTCGTACGGCATGACACCGGTCGCGATCCGTTCCGCGCCGATCACGCCGGCGTAACCGACGTCGATCACGTTCGAGTCCTCGACGTTGAGGCCGATCCGGAAGCCCATCAGGAAGACCGCGGCGGCAAGGAGGATCGCCGGCTTCCAGATCGGTCGTGCCGCCTTCACGGGTGTGCCGCGCACACCGATCCAGAGGCAGCGTGCGAGGAGGTACGCAAGCGGGGGATACGCGAGCGGCACGCTCGCGAAGATGTTCCCGTGGTTGAAGAACCACAGCGACACGGAGAACGACAGCAGCGCGAGGAGGTCGAGGTTCCGCAAGGACAGCGGCCGTCTGAAGTCGAGCAGTCCGAGCAGAAATGCGGCGCAGAACGCGAGCCAGACGGAGAGGCTGTTGATCTTCTTGCCGCCGAAAGCGCCCGCGTAGCCACGGGCCATCTTCCACGCGACCTGCGGTCCCGTCCACGCCTCGGTTACGCGCGTCGAACCGTCGTCGACCTTGCCCTGCGCGATCTCACCCGCGTCCACGTGGTCGTTCTTCTTCCACCAGACGTGCACCGTCCAGCAGCCGCTCTGCGCTCCGGCCGCGCACTTCGTCGAATCCGAGTCGTAGGTCGCGTCCGTCAGACGGCCCTTGACCGGATAGCGGTCGAGCCAGTCCGCGACCTTGTCGTTCGCAAGGAATAGTGCCACCGCCCGCTCCTTCGTCAACCGTGGCTTCGTGTCCGCCGCGGAAGCCGAGCTGACGAAGACCGCCGCCGCGAGCAGGACACCGGCGGCCGCGAAGAGACGCCTCAGCGCTGGCTCCGAAACGACCAGAGCTTGTTGCCGATGAAGTTCGCCGGTGTAACGAGCACGATCGCAATCGCCTGCGCGACGATCTTGCCGAGACCGAGCTCGACGAGGATGGTCAGGATCGCGAGGTTGCAGAGGTAGACGATCCCCGAGACGACGAGGAAGCGCAGCCCCTGGTAGCCGAAGTGCCCGCGGTCGTGCCGGAACGTCCAGAGCCGGTTCCACAGGTAGTTGTTCGTGACGGCGACGAGGAACGATCCCGTTGCGGCGAGCCGGTAGTGGAGGTTCGCGCCGTCCAGGAGCGCGACGTAGACCACGAGGTTGACGACATAGCCGACGGCGCCGACGAGGCAGAACTTCGCGAGCTGCTCCCAGTTGCGCCGCTCGCGAAGGGCCCGGGTGGCGCGGACGCGCAGACCCGCGGGCGCGGCTGCGTCCCGTTCACCCATGCGGTTCGCGAGACTAGCTGTTAGGCCGCGGAGCGG
>DATMZV010000096.1:0-31113 GCA_035573355.1 Gaiellaceae bacterium
GTTGGGCGTGTGCACGCCGATCCGGTCGAGGTAGGTCAGAACCTTGGCGGTCTTCCGCCACAGGTCCGCGCGGATCGCGTCGCCGCGCTTCTCGTTCACGTCGAGGCCGGCAATCACGGTGGCCAGCGACGCAACCGGAGACGGGCCCGAGTACAGATAGGGAGGCGCGGCCGTCTTCAACAATCGCTTCAGGTCCGGGGGACAGGTGAGGAACGCCGCCAGAGATGAGTAGGCCTTGGACAGACCGGCGACGAGCAAGACGTGGTCATACGTCTCGCCGGTGTAGCGCACGATGCTGTTGCCCCGATTTCCGTAGACACTGAGCTCGTCGTCGCTGCGCTCGCCGATCACTCCGAAGCCGTGGGCGTCGTCGACGTACAGGAGTGCGTCGTACTCCCGGGCGAGGTTCGCGAAGGCCGGCAGGTCGATCGCGTTGCCCGTCATGCTGTTGACACCGTCGACGCAGATGAGGCGCGGCTGTCCTCCGCCCTCGCGGAGCAGGCGCTCGAGGTCCTCCGCATCTTCGAAGATGAACCTCTTGATCGTCGCGCCGCGGGCGGCAGCCAGTTGGCATCCTTCGTAGATCGTCTTGTGCGCGCGCGATTCGACGTAGATCGTGCCGCTTCCGGCAAGAACTGGGATCACCGACATGTGGATCAGGGTGATCGTCGGTAGGACGAGCGTGTCCGGGGCGCCGACGAGCTCGGCCAGTCGTTCCTCGATCTGCTCGTAGAGGACCGGGCTCCCGAGCAGGCGCGACCAACTCGGATGTGTCCCCCACTTCGCCAGATACGACGGGACGACGTCGATGATCTCGCGCTCGAGATCGAATCCGAGGTAGTTGCAGGAGGCGAAGTCGGCGAGCCACTTGTCGCCCACCCGGATCATCCGGCCGTCGATCTCCTGGATGACCGCATCGGTCATCGGGTTGGACCGTTCGAGTTCGGCCAGGTCGTGACAGGCGGCCAGCCACTTGTCGATCCAGGGGAGAGGGGCCGACGCAGGCCGTCGGCTCGCGGATGCGCGCGCAGTCATCCCCTCGTCATCGACCGCAGCCGCGGGCGGCTTTAGGGCCGGATCAGCCCCTCTATGCCAGGAGTCAAGGGCCTAAAGCCCGGCGGATGGCCGTACTGGCCTCGAACCAGTGACCTCCTGCTTCTAAGGTGAGTGCCGAAATGGACTCCAGGGCACGGACGGCGACCTCTGAGCCTCTCTCGCCGAAGGCGCCGGCCCGTAATCGTGTAACGCCAACTGGTGACATCGAGGCGATCCCGCTCCGGGGTGCGTGGACGGGCAACCGGGGCATCCTTCACTCCGGCCGCGAGATCGTCCGCTTCCACGCAAGCGATCTCTGGATCACCTGCGCGCTCGAGTTCCAAGGGCGCTGGCATGAGCAATGGCAGCCGCGGCATTACACTTTCCTGTACTTCCACGACGAGGCGGTCTCATTCGCTGCCGGACATCGCCCGTGCGCGGAATGCCGGCGAGATAGCTACAACGCCTATCGCGCGGCCTGGGCCGAAGGCCTCGGCGTGGATGTGCCGTCGGCCAAGATGATGAACCGGCAATTGCATGGCGAGCGGATCGTTCGGGGAACCCACCGCCGACGTCTTCACCGGCTGCCTTGGGCCGACCTGCCTGACGGCGCCTTCGTTCTGCTCGACACGTCCCCCACCATCGTGATCGGTGACCAGTTGACAGAGTGGACGCGCGAGGGATACCGGGGCCTAGGCGCTCGTCCAATACAGGGGACCGTGGACGTCATCACGCCGCCCTCAACTCTTGCCGCGTTACGCGCCGGCTACCGCGTCCAGATCGATGCTTCTGCGCAGTGATGGCGCTAGTTTCCAATCATGTAGCTGGAGGATGAGGAGTAGGAACTTCCCAACGTCATGGACGACCAGTCACGCAGTAGAACTGTGATCCTGCTTCGGCACGGGAAGTCGAGCTGGTCCGATTCGACACTTGCCGACATCGACCGCCCGCTCGCGCCGCGAGGCGAACGCGCGTCGAGGAAGCTTGCCAAGTACATCCGACAGAAGAGAATCCGGCCCGCTCTTGTCCTCTGCTCCCCTGCGCTTCGCGCCCGCGAGACGCTCGAGGCAGTGGAGGCTTCACTCGGCAAGCGCTGCGTGATCGAGGTCGTGCCGCGGCTCTACGCCGCCTCGGAACAGGAACTGCTCGAACGGCTCCAGGCTCTTCCCGAGCCCGTCAGCTCGGTGATGCTCATCGGCCACAATCCGGGCCTACAAAACCTCGCGCTTGGGCTCGCTTCGCGGGGTCCTTATCTACCGCAGCTCGAGGAGAAGTTCCCGACCGGTGCGCTTGCCACGCTCGTCGTCCGCAGCGCAAGCTGGAGCGCTCTAGGCCGCGGCGACGCAGAGCTCGTCGATTACGTGGTACCGAGGCAGCTCGGCTGAGCCCCACCGACGCACCGGCGCACCCGGCTTAACGGGTAGGCACTTCACTTGTCAGCAGGGCTTGGTCGCTCCGGGCCTTTTGGCTGCGAGCGGCTCAGCGCGGGCCCGCGGATCTTGCTTAAATCTACGCCTAGCTCCCTCGTTATATATCCTTACCTGAAGGTTTCTACCCATTGACGGCGTGCGGCTGGGGCCGCCGACCAATGTGGCTTATGGCGTCTATCTGCGGGAGGTAGTAAATGAAGCTGGACCTATTCACGCGCGACGGGCGGCCGTCCCGACGACGGCGACTTGCAGTCGTCGCAACGGCCCTCGCGGCCGTGGCCGTCGCATTGACTCCGGCCGGATCCGCGAGCCCGCCGTCGTCCGGGATCAAGCAGTACACCGTCTGCCTCGCACAGTCTGCGACTCCAGGCACATGCGACACGTCGGCGCTTCCCGGAGGCTCCGTGGTGTCGCTGACATTGACGATCACGAACGCCAACAGCAGCACGCAGTCGCTCGGCTCCGCGAACATCGACGGGCCTGTGGGCTCGAATGGGCAGCCGGTCTTCCCAATCAACCTCGACCCGGCCAAAGGCCCGCTGCCGACGTTTGTCTCGGGCACCGGGACGTTCGGCACCAACACCTCCGGCGAGCTCCAGCTTCGGAACCTCACCGTTGCACCAGGATCGTCACCGCTGAGCGTTTCATTCAGCGTCGTGACGTCCTGTACCGGCGGAAGTGGGACGTGGAAGGCTCCTGCAAAGCAGTCGAACAACTTCCTCGGCAACGGCAACGACTTCGCCTTGGTCCAATCCGGCGGTTTGACGTCGAGTGTCGGCAGCGGCAGTTGCAAGCTCGTGTGGCTGTATCCGCCGAACCACGCGAACAAGAACGCCACCATTACGAACACGGCCTACACGCCGACAGTCGGCGGGAACGTTCACAACGTCGCCGTCGAAGCGGTCGCAGCGGATGGCGTCACGCCGCTCGACCTGAACACCGGCACGGCGAGCCTCAGCCCGACGGGCGGCACGTTCGACTGCGGCTCGTCGTGTGGGAACTTCAGCGGGTTGACGTCGACGACGTTTCAACACGGCGTTGCGACGTTCCCGACGCTCACGAGCGGATACACGGGCAGCGGCTTCACACTGCAAGCAAGCGCGACGGGGCTGCAGCCGACGCCGAACAGCGATCCGCCGTTCAACATCTCGATCGACGGAAAGCCGTGCGACCCGGGTGCGTCGTGTTCGTTCTCGAACGAGCTGCTCGGAAGCAAGACTGACTCGCGCCTCGACGTTTCGGCGAGCAGCGGCTTGACGTTCCTCGCCGTAAACCCGTACTCGTACGACGCGACGACCCATCCGTGCGGGACGAACTTCGTCCATATCGCCGGCGCGACCGGGTTCGAGGAATTCCACGGCGGCGTCCCGAACGGGCTGAAGCTCACGTACTACGTGAACACGAAGAACATCGACGCGACGTACGGAAAGAATGTCGGCGCGCAGTACATCCCCATCTGCGCCGGCACCTTCAACGTCGTGAACGGCGTGATCACGCCGTGTACCAACTACAACGACGTGAGCGACACGACCGGTTGGCCCGCGGACGAGATCGACGGCAACGGCCGCTTCACCGGAGCGATCGGGCACGCGGTCTGCCGGTCCGACGGTCGGTACTGGGGCATCGTCCCGTCGTTCCAGGACAGGACCGATCCCGCCGCCGGTCCGACCACGGTCTCGTGGGGGAGCAAGACCATCGACGGCGTCACCTACCGCGGCTTCACGATGGCGGTGCCGCCACAGTGGGACTACAAGGGCGGCTCCTAGAGGACAGTCGACAAACGGAGGCCCCCGCTCATTGCGGGAGCGGGGGCCTCTGCAGTTGCATAACCGCCAGCTTCGCCATGATCGCGTCCCGCTCGCGCTCGAGGTCCTCGATCGGCCCGCCCACCATCTCTCCCAGCCGACCCAACGCGTCCAGCGTCAGCGCCATCTCGTAATCGGCGCTTCGCATCCCGATGTTCTCGCCCTCTTGCTGCGCGAGCGCGAGGCTCTCGTCGAACGCAGCTCCAGCCCGCTCGAGATCTCTCAGCTGCATGAACGCCCAGCCGCGCAGTCGGTGCAACATCGCCGCGAGGATCGCGACGCCCGGCGTCGACGCCGTCCGCTCGAGCGCGTCGTCGGCGAGCTCGAGCGCCGCGGTGCTGGAGCCTTGGTGAACGAGGGACTCCACGCGCCACACGTCCGCCGCGAGTGCTTCGACCTCGTCGCCCTCGGCCGAGAACAGCGCACGTGCCTCGGCGAGCAAGGAGTGCGATTCTTCGAAGTTCCCCGTCCGTCCGGCGAAGCGGCCGAGCTCGCTGGCCGCATCAGCGACCTTGAGCGGGTTGCCGGCAACGCGGCGGAGCTCGAGGCCGCTGCGGAACAGCGGTTCTGCCTCCTCCAGCCTTCCCTGGTCGGAGCGTATGCACGCCACGTTGATAGCGGCGACCGTCGCGTTCATCTCGTCGCCGATCCGCAGAAACGTTCTGCGCGCGCGGTCGGCATGCTCGATCGCTTCCTCCCACCGGCCCGCGAGGTACGCACGTCCGCCCATGATGTTGAGGGCCCATGCGAGGCGGTCGAGGGCGCCAAGGCGCTCGTAGATCTCGACGGCGCGAGGAGAGTAGACGGCCTCGTCACGCCGGCCGAGCGCCAGGTACGCCCAGTCGAGGCTGAAGTACGCCTGCGCCAGCGCGTCCTCGGCGCCGGACGCCTCTGCCTCGGCAATCGCTCGCTCGCACCACGCGATTGCGTCACTCGGACGCCACTGGTGCTGAAGCACGCTCGCATACCAGTTGAACAAGTGCGCCCGCTGTGCTGAAGCGGCGACGCCCTCCACGCCCTCGATCAGCCGAAGTGCCTGACTCAGGCGACGCAGAGCCTGTGGGTAGTTCCCGAGCCGCAGCCGCACAACGGCCTCCTGCTGCACGAGCCGGGCCTCGTGCACGGCGTCGCCACGCAAGAATGCGCGCGCCTTCCGATAGGCGCTCGCAGCATCTTCGTATGCAGCCATGCGCATTCGCACGTCGCCTAGCAGCTCCCACGCGCGGGTGACCTCGTCAGCTGGTGCGTCGGACCATGAGTTCGCCGCCTCGAGAGCCCGCTCGAGGAACTGTGTGGTCTCGACATTCGCGTACTTCTCTTCGGCGCTCCTCGAGGCGTCGACCGAGTAGCGCCACGTTTCCGCCCAGCGCTCGGCACGGTAGTAGTGCAGAGACAGAAGCTCCGCCGAGTCATCAGCCCGACCCGCTTCGCTCCGCGCGATCACATCCGCGACGCGCCCGTGGAGCTCCCGCCGGCGTCTGTACGAGAGCCCTTCGTAGGCGCCGTCACGAATCAGGGCGTGTCGGAACCGGAAGCCGCCGGGGACGTCCGGATCGCGCTCGACGAACTCGCCCAGGCGGCTCCATGCCTCGGAGTCCGACGCGGCCGTTGGGTCATCGTCCAGCACGTCCGCGATTACCGCACCGGAGAACGACGTACCGAGAACAGACGCCCAGCGCAGGAGAGCACGGTCGGCAGGGGCGAGCCGGTCGATGCGGGTCGCGACGAGCGCCTCGACGGTGTCCGGCAGCTGCTCCCCGGTCTCGCTCGCCTCCTCCGGACCCGCGAGCTCTCGGAGGAAAAGTGGGTTGCCTGCGCCTCTGTCGAAGATTGCACCCAGCTCCTCGTCCGAAAGCTCTCGGCCGCCGGCGGCCGCTCGAATGAGCAACTTCGCATCGTCTGGCGGAAGCGGCTCGAGCCGGAGTGTCAGCGCGGGCAAAGGCGGCACCCCTTCGGCCGCGAGGAATCCGCCCTCGCTCGGCCGACGAGTCGTGCAGGTGAGCCAGGGACGCGTTGGCAGCTGCGTGCCGAGGTAGCGCAGAAGCTCTGTGGACGCGTCGTCCATCCAGTGAACGTCCTCGACAACAAGCAGCGTCGGCGAGTCGAGCAGGCTCCCGAGCAGCGAACCAAGCACGCCGTGCAGCCGCGCGCGCCGGAACGAGGGGTCAAGATCGTCGACCTCCGGAGTCGACTCGACCTCGGCGTCCAGCGGCGCCCCGAGCAGCGGCGCCCACGGGACGAGCTTCTCGTCGACCGTGCGCAGACGCTCGCCGAGCGCGACACGATTCGCCGCACCGACATCCGTCAGCGGCACGTTGAGGAGTGACCGGAAGAAGGACCTGAAGACGTGGTACGGCGTCGACGACTCGTACTGCTCGCACCGGAGCGTCACGAGCTCCATGTCTGCGCAGTGCATCCGTAGCTCCTCGGCCAGACGTGACTTCCCGATCCCGGGCTCGCCGATCAGCTCGACGAGCGTCCCGAACCCCATGCGCACCGGCGCGACCGACGCTGAGAGCACTGCGCGCTCACGCTCGCGGTCGACGAACGGAAGCTCATCCCCGGCCGTCTCGCCTGTCCACTCGGTTTCCGGCAAGAGGTCACCGAGCACCACTGCACGAACGGCATCCGCCTTTCCCTTCACCTGGAACGGTTCGAGCTCCGTGGCTGCAAACGACCCGCCTCCCCGCGAGAACGCCTGCGCGGAGACCCAGATCTCGTCCTCGCCCGCGCGAGCCATCAACCGAGCGGCAAGAGCGGCCGTGTCGCCGAGAATCGTGTACGTGCGGCGAAACGTGGCGCCGACCTGACCGGCGAAGACCCGTCCATCACTGACGCCCACGTGCACCGGAAGCGGCAGGCCTTGGTCGACGGCCGCTCGGAGCGTCCGGAGGAGCCGCTCCTCGTCGTCTCCGAACGTCTGCGGCGCCCCCGCCACGAGGATGATCCGGCCGCCGTCGCGGTCGATGTCGCTTTCGAGGACCGTTACGTCATGCTCGTCCGCGGCGACCTGGATCGTCTCCATCAACGCCTCGAGCGCCTCCGCCGCCGCCGCGGCGCCTTCGGTCGCGACGATTTCATCGCTTCCCGCGAACCGGACGAACGCGACGGCCGCATGCCGGTGCTCGCCCTCGAGTGGTCCGACCTCGAGCAACTGCGCGCGCAGCGGCCCCGGCACCGCAACCTCGATCGGCGTGCTGCCCACATCGGGCATCGGCATCAGCTCCCCAAAGGCGGCCGGGGCCGCCTGCAGCAGCCTGCCAGGGCCTTTGTCCTCGCCCAGGGTCTCCGGCTCGAGCAGCGCGGCGGTCTCGGGGCTGACGAGGATCTCGCCGGCTTCCGACGCTGACTCCATCTCAACCACCCGCGTCGCGGCCGGTCCTGTTACGAGCAGCTCACGATGAGAGCCTCCCACGAGGAAGAACTGGAAGCGGCCCGAGTGGAGCCCGGCGTGCATCTTCAGCATCACCGACCCCGCCGATGTTCGCGGCCGGCCGATCGCGCGCAGAGTCCGGCGCATTTCGAACGCAGCCCGGGCGGCGCGCGCAGCGTGGTCGTCGCCGTCGTACAGCAGCAGCAGCGCATCGCCCCCGAACTTGAGCAATCCGCCGCCTTGGGCGTACGCGACATCGAGCAGCGCCGAGAAGGTCGCATTCATGACGTCGGTCACCTCCTCGGCACCGGCGCGGCCAATGTCCGACAACCGCTCCGACATCGCCGTGAAGCCGGAGATGTCGACGAACGAAATGGTGCCGTCCACCTCGAGCCACCGAAGCGCAGGATTCTCCTGCAGCCACTCGACGGTGATCCGCGGAACGAACGGGATGAGTTCCGCTGAGCCTGAATTCATCGAGGCCACTACACGATTGTGCCTGGGTGGGGCACAACGGAACGCCCTATCGCAACGCAACGAGCACAATCAGGGCGTTGCACTACAAGCTCGGGGACCAGCACCTAGGCCCGGCTCCGGTGTGACCTTCAGGTAATCGTGCTACGCGGTCGGCTCCGTCGCCGGAACCGGCGCGTCCCTGGGCGCCCGAGAGAACCAAAGCGCACCAGCCGCACCGACGGCGTAGGCGACGACGAGGGTGACGACGGCGCTCGCGGTCCCGGGCTTCTGCGTCATGTTCCAGACAATCCCGAGCACGAGCGCGACGTTTGTGAACTCGGCGACCCAAAGGCCCGGATGCCGCGTCATTCGCCGCGCGTGCTCGCCGAGCGGGCCGGGGCCGTTTTCCTGCAGTGCCTCCCCGAGCTTGTGGGCGGTCCGCTCGGCAACGATGGGCCCCTGGAGCGTCACCACCGCAAGGCCGACGATCGAGACGTAGATCCAGCCGGTGTCCCACGTCCAGATGTCCGACGTCATGTACGCACCGGTGGCGAACAGCCCGATGACCGCGATCGGGAATGCGCGGCCGATCTTGCCCGCGACTCTCCCCCACGGGACCGCATCCGCGAGCGTCTGCGCGCTGCGGAGCTGGAAGATACATACGAGGAGAATCGAGGCCGCCCCGATTCCGATGAAGAGCGCGAGCAAGTGCAGGTAGAGAACCACGTGGTACGTGTCCAAAGGAATGACCCTCCTGAAGTTGGTGACGCCGCAACCCGACTGTACGGAAGATCGGGAGTCTCTTCAAGGCGGCCGCCGATGAGAAGTCGATATGGGCGGTGACGGGATCGAACCGCCGACCTCCTGCTTGTAAGGGGTGCGCCAACGTGGATCCTAGGAGACCCACGCGGACGGTTGAGCGTTCGGTTTGCCGGTGTGAGAGATGAGTTTGCCCAGCTGTCCGCGAGCCTCCTCACCAACTACTCACCAAAAAGAACAAGGCAAGTGATCGTTCTCTGTAGAAGCGGTCTAGTCGGACGCTCGGAAGCGTCCCGGCCAGACCAACGCGGCCAGAACGCACACCACGCAGACAAGGGCGAGGACCACCGCGAGGATGGTCCACCACATAATCCCGAGCTTAGACCTATATCGGGGGGCTGCAAAGCCGGTGATTCGGTAGGGCATAGGACGCGGGTACTAGTGCCGACCGTTTCTACAGAGAACGGCCACTTGCCAAGAACAAAGCCAGAGGGATCACGGCCTGCGCGAGCACCGCAATATGAGATTTGCTAATGCACGAAACAGCTACTGCACAACCGGTGTTGCTGCACGCCCACCTCTCCCGTGACCTCAGAGCCCAACTCCGGGAGATAGCCAGAGTCAGAGGAAATCGCGAACGCCTGCAACTGCTCTGCGTCGACCTTCGAGTCGGTCATCAACGGAGCGCTCATGGGTCTCCCCTCCATCGTGGTCTCTGGACCCCGCCTCCCTTAGTCGTGGTCGAGACGAGTCCGTTACAGAAGCTGCGCGAAGAGAATGTAACGCCCTGCGCCTTCGCTGGACTGAGGAGGATGCGTCTCCGGCTTGTAGCAGCGTCCTTCGCGTGTACTGCGCTGGCCGCAGGGTCGGCTGCCGCTGCTGCGGCGCCGCCACCGACCGTAACGGTGAAGACGTCGTCGTTCGGGCGCATCCTCTTCGACGGCCGCGGCTTTGTCCTCTACGGCTTCACGCGCGATCCTCGCGCACGGAGCGCATGCAGCGGTGCGTGTGCTCGAGCGTGGCCGCCGTACATCGTGAAATCACGTCCACGTGCGGGCACGGGCGTCACGGCTCGCCTGCTCGGGACGACGAGACGAGCGAACGGCTCGCTCCAGGCCACGTATGCAGGACGGCCGCTCTACTACTACGTCGGCGACCAGAAACCGGGGCAGATTCTGTGCCAGAACGTCACGGAGTTCGGCGGCGCGTGGCGCGTTGTTCGTCCCTCGGGACGCCTCGTCGGCTAACGACGTGTAACGGATCGCCGCCAGCTGTGACTACAGCGCCAATATCGATCAAGGAGGACCGCAAAGTGTCAAGTCGTGGTGTTTACGTTCAAAGCAACGAGGCGGACGGAAATCGCGTGTTCGTCTTCCCGCGTGGCGAGGACGGCCAGCTGTCCGGCCCGGTCATCGTCGCAAGCGACGGGCGGGGCGACGGTGTTCCGCACCTCACGTCGCAAGGATCCGTCGCTCTCACCTCGGACGGGCGACTCTTGGTGACGAACGCCGGCAGTGACGAAGTCAGTCTCTTGACGGTTGCAGATGAGCCGCATGCGGTCGCCGTCGTCGCCTCGGGCGGCTCGGCTCCCAAGAGCGTTGCGGAGCGCGACGGCCTCGTCTACGTGCTCAACACCGGCGACCGGTCGCTCGTTGGTTTCAGAATGGCGGAAGACGGCCTCGTCGAAGTGCGTGGGTCGCGCCGGGAACTCGGATCGAATGCGGATCCGGCACAGGTCGGCTTTTCGCCTGACGGGACGAAAGTCGTCGTCACCGATCGCGGCGCAAACGCAATCCTCGTCTACTCGGTCGGCGCCGACGGGCTCCTGGGCGAGCCGCGTGCGACGGCGTCTGCCGGGCCGACGCCTTACGGCTTCACGTTCGCGCGGGACGAAACGCTGGTCGTCACCGAGGCGTTCGGCGCCGCAAAAGGAAAAGCGGCGGCGTCGTCGTACCGGCTGAACGGCGGCGCCGAGCTGATCACGAGCTCCGTCGGTAACGGTCGCAGTGAAATCTGCTGGGCGGTGGCATCCGCGGACGGCCGCCACGTCTTCACGACGAACTTCGCCGACGGCGCTGTCTCTCGCTACAGCGTCTCGGATGCCGGCGAGCTCGTGCTCGACGACGCCGCGGCGGCGATCACCTTCGACGGTATGCCCGGCCTTCGCGACCAGGATCTCACCGGCGACGGAGAGTTCCTCTATGCGATCGATGCCGACGGCGGCCGCATCTACGGATGGCGCGTCGCCGACAGTGCCCTCGCGCCGGTGGGCTCCTGGGCCGGTCTGCCGACGACGGTCGCCGGCCTCGCCGCGAATTGAGCTGAACGCATGGCAGCGGCGCCTCCTGGCGCCGCTGCCACAGAGTTACAGTCGCGTGATGGAGCACGTGCTCTCGCGTGAGGACGCGCAGCTTGTCGACGGCTTGCGCACTCGCGACGAGGCTGCCTTCGCAGAACTGATGCGCATGTATGGCGTCGGGATGCTGCGGGTTGCCCGGATGTACATGTCCAGCCGCGCCGTCGCCGAGGAGGTCGTCCAGGACGCATGGCTCGGCGTGGTGGTGTACATCGCTTCGCTGGCGGCGGAGCCCCTTGCAACCGTCCAGGCGCTGTCGGCGCCGGCGTAGCCGTCGTGACTCCGGGCCGACTGCCGCTCTGCGAGAGATGAATAGCCCGTGCCGAGTTCCGAGTTCGGGGGACATTCCCGAACACTGGCGCACCCCTTACGCCGCTATTGCCGTTGGCTAGGTCGGTAAGCACGACCTTTCGGCCCGGCGCGAGGACGCGCGGATTCCTGGGTCGCTAGGTTGTGGGTGATCGATCGTGCGCGTCGTAGGAATCGAAGAGTTTGGTGGCGGTGTGAGGGTGCTGGAGGTGCCTGACCCTCGCGAGCCGCGCACCGGCGAAGTTCTGATCGAGGTCAAGGCCGCCGGTGTCGGCAATTGGGATGAGTTCGCCCGGACTGGACGTTGGGATCTGGGACGAGAGCCGCCGATGGCGCTCGGCGTCGCGGCGGCAGGGGTGGTTGCGGCCTTGGGTGCCGGGGTCGAGCGGTGGTCGGTCGGGGATCCGGTGTTCACCCATCCGCTCCCACTCGCGGAGCAAGGATGCTGGGCGCCGTGGCTCGTTGCCGAGGCCGCCGTGCTCGCCCGCAAACCGGCGGAGATTTCATGGACGCATGCCGCGGCGTTTCCGGTCCCAGCACTGACCGCGGTTCAGGTGCTAGACGAAGGCCTGCGCGTGAACGGCGGCGAGCGGCTGCTCGTGAACGGAGCGGGCGGATCCACCGGAGCGTTGATCGTCTCGATGGCAGCTCTCCGCGGCGTTGAGGTGATCGCGACGGCGGGACCGACGAGTCGCGAGCGGGTCATCGGTTCGGGAGCCGCGACGGTGATCGACTACCACGACCCGGACTGGACAGCTGAGGTCGTGGCGGCGACGGCCGGCCATGGTGTCGATGCAGCTGCCAACGCGGCGCCCGACGGTGCAGCGGTAGCGCTCGCGGCGGTTCGAGACGGCGGTCGTCTGGTCACGATCACTTCCGACCCGCCCGAGGGGGAACGAGGAATCGAAGTCGTCTCGCTGTACGTGCGCGCCGATGGGGAGCAGCTCGAGGGCGCCGGTCAAGACTTGGCCGCCGGACGGCTCGACTTCGAGCTCGGCGGGTCTTTCCCCCTCGCGGACGCCGACGCGGCACTCGCTCGCGCCGTCGCAGGACGCGGAGCCGCTGCGCTCGAGCTCTAGCGCCCTTTACGCCTTCGAGAAAACGCGACAACCATCTAGGCGTCAAGCCGCGCCGCGCGCCACCCAGGCCTTCGCCGAGACTACGAACGGGGGCTCCGGCAGCCTCTCCCTGCAGAGCTCGCGCAGTGCCGTGCGCCGATCGGGCTCGAGGCCGGCGACGTGCGCACCCGACGGGGCGACGCCGCCTAGCGTGAACGGCTCCCACCAGTCCTCGAACGTGGCGTGCTCGACGTCCACCGCGACGGCGCCGTCGACGATGTCGCCGATTCCGGCCGCGCGAAAAAGGTCGGCCAGGTGGCCGGCCCTGCTGCCGGGGCAGACAGACCCAGTCTCGACCTCAGGATCGAGCGTGTGGGCGGCATCCCAGAACGGACCGATCGGGCCGCCGTCGGTGAAGTCCCACACGCATGCGGCGACGACGCCGCCGTGTCGCGTCACCCTCGCCATCTCGCGGAGGCCTGCGACCGGATCGTCCATGACGTTGACCACGAGCTGGGCGAGCGTCGCATCGAAGCGACCTCCTTCGAACGGCAGATCCTCAGCCGACGCGCACATGACCTGGACTTCGGGATGGCGGCCGCGTAGGGCCGCGACGAATTCCTCGGACGGGTCGACCGCCGTGACCCGTTCCGGCCTGGTCCTCCGCGCGAGCTCCGCGGTCAGCGCACCGGGGCCGCATCCGACGTCGAGGATCCGGCCGTCGAGCGGGAGTCCGGCGAAATCGGCGAAAGGCACCGCCAGCAGCTTCGAGTAGCGGCCCATGAACCGGTCATAGGCATCGGCATCGCTTACGCTCACTTCCTCTCCTTCGGCGGCAACGCGCGGGCAAAAGCGACGCTCTGCATAACCCAGGGCTCGAGCGCTCGCTTCGTGGAGACCGACTCGGCATCAACCCGAAGCCAGCCCCTCATCTCGCGTCCGCGCATCTCAAACGGTCGCGCACCGGGCCTGGCGAGGAGAGCCTCGGTTCCTCCTTTGAGCAGTGGATCATCAGGCCACCCTCGCCGCCGACCCCCAATGCCATGTGGCCGTCGATCATGAAGCCGATGCCGCCGAGCATCTTCTGCTCGGTGCAGCCGTCCTCGGAGGCGATCAGCTCGCGGACCCGGTTGGCGAGATCCTCGTCGTAAGCCATCGTGACAATCATGGCGCAAGGGCCTTGACACCGCGTGGTTGTTGCCCGAGACGCCCGCTCCGTCGCCGCGCCTCAGCGACTGAGCGCCTGCCGCACCTGCTCGAACGTCTGCGGTCGGTCATGCAAGCGCATGTAGATGCGCTCAGTGACCGCGCTCGACTCGTGCCCCACTAGTTCGGCGATGACCGATGAGGGCACGCGCCATTTGACTCACCAATAGCTCCAGAAGTGCAGCCGTTTGAGACGCTGACTTTGATGGTTGAGCCATGGGCGGTGACGGGATCGAACCGCCGACCTCCTGCTTGTAAGGCAGGCGCTCTCCCAGCTGAGCTAACCGCCCGAGGCGGCTCAGCGTAGCTTGCGCCGCCGGCGCCTGGGCCCTGTCAGAAAGAGGCCCGCCGTCTGCTCCCGCAAGCCGGGTGGCGGCGGCATCGGGGAGAAGCTCGCGAAGATCTCGGTTGCCGAAGCAAACCGCACGCTGGTCTCGAGGCACGAGGCGCAGTCGCGTACATGCCGGCCGGCGACGCGCTCGATGCTCACCCCGTTCGCGGAGAGCTCACGGTCGAGACCTGCACAGTTGTGCCGAGACCGCGTGGCCAGCAACGTCAACCGGACTGTGCTGTCGAACCAGTCACAGAGACGCGACAGATCCCGGGCGACGTCGTCCCTCGGTACCTCGAACTGCTCGGCGAGCTCGTCGACACTGAGGTCGCGACGCAGATGAAGGTCGAGCAGGGAGTAGTCCTCACGCCCGAGGGCCGTCGCCGTGTCCCAGACGAGCTCGATCAATTCCCTGTCGAACGCCAGCGACGGATCGGAGAGCCTCCCAGCCTCGAGAGCCGTGTAGACGAGTCCCTCGCGCTCCTGCACATTCCCAGCGCGCCGCCGCGGCCGCCGCAGGACCGCATCGCGCGCAATGACGAAGAGCCAACCTCGAACGTCGTAAGGTGCCCCCCGCTCGCAGAAGATTTCCCACGCCCGGTGGAGCGAGTCACTCAACGCAACGGTCGCAGACTCACGATCGAGAACGGATCGCAGGACGAAATCGAACAACCCGTCAAAGTCGGGCCCGTAGAGCGAAACAAAAACGTCGCGATCCCCGGTCCGAATCCGAGCCGAAAGTCCGTCCGTCCGGGCGAAGGTGGCTGCCGCAGCCTCCATCTACCAACCTTTCCGCAGGGAATAGAAATGTAGATCAACCCAAGAGAAATGAAAAGGGGTGACTTTCAGGCCGCCGCCGTGTGCGGCTTTGCCGGACGCGGCCGCAACCGCTCTCCGCTAGGACGGAAACGGGAGACGCGCATCCAAGGACCCCGTCGAAGATCATCATGGCCGCGAAGCGGCCGGATCTTCGACGGCGATGCCCCCAGCGGGATTCGAACCCGCGCTACCACCTTGAAAGGGTGGCGACCTAGGCCGCTAGTCGATGGGGGCGGCGGGTCCAGAATAGCCGCGACCCGCGTCTACACTGACCGGTCGGGGCCGGTAGCTCAGTTGGTAGAGCAGGGGACTTTTAATCCCAAGGTCGCAGGTTCGATCCCTGCCCGGCCCATTGCGACCGGCCTGGAAGCCGGCGAACGAACGAAGCCCTTCTAGGTCGTGACGTCGGGTATGAGAACGGTCCGTGCTCGAAGCGGTTAGACGTCTACTGGACTCGCAGGTCCTCACGTAAGCGGACGTCGAGCGCTCCGACAGAGTGTGGCAGCTGGCTCTTCCGCCGCCGCGTGCGGCTTTGCCGGACGCGGCCGCAAACGCTCTCCGACAGGACGAAAACGGAATCGCGCATCCTTGGTCCCGTCGAAGATCATCATGGCCGCGAAGCGGCCGGATCTTCGACGGATCGGGCGTCCTCGGCAAGTTGCGCCTCGATTGCCTGATCGACGTTTCCGTGGATGCGGTCGGCTCCAAGGGTTGCCACCATCCCGTCGGCCTCGAGGACGTCAAGAACCTGCGGCTTGACGTGGGCCAGTCGGAGCACGACCCCGTCCGTCTTCGCGACCTCGTAGAGCTCGGCGAGCTTCGCTGCTCCCTGAGAGTCGACGAAATCGACGCCTTCGAGGTCGATGACGAGCGCATGCAGTGGCGGCTCACTGTCGCGGATGACCGCGCGGACGCGATCATCGAGCGCCTCCGCGGTGGCGAAGAAGAGGCCGCTGTCGAGGCGCAGCGCGGCGATGCCCTGGAAAGTCTCGTCGCCAGGATTCTCGTCGAGCTCGCGGAACGCCTGGCTCCCCGGTTCGCGGCCGAGCACCGGCATCCGTGGCGAGGTTGCGACATAGATAAGCCAGCCGAGTGAGAGGACGACGCCGATCGCGACGCCCGCGAGGACTCCGGCGGAGAGCACTCCGAGAATCGCCGCCGCGGCGATCCAGAAGTCGACCCTCGCGACGCGGTGAAGACGACGCAGCTCACCGACATCGATCATCCCGAAGATGACAGCATCGATGATGACCGCTGCGAGCACGGCCTTCGGAAGAGCGGAGAAAAGCGGTGCGAGCACGATTAGCGTCAGCAGCACAAGCCCGCCGGTAATCAGCGAAGCGACTGGCGTTCGCGCACCCGCCGACTCGTTCAGCGAGCTTGCAGAAAGGCTCGTCGATACCGGCATACCCTGAAACACCCCCGCCCCGACGTTCGCCATTCCCTGCGCGACCGACTCTTGGTTCACGTCGATGCGGTAGCGGTGCCGCGTTGCGAACGCTCTGGCGTCGCCGGCGGTCTGGGAGAATCCGATCAGCAGCAGCGCAACCGAGGCGATGCCGATCGTCGACAGGTTTGCCCTGACGAGATCCCAGTCGGGCAACGCCGGGCTGGGCAAGCCGCGGGGAACGTGGCCAACGAGCGCAACGCCGTGGGTGCCGAGGTCGAAGAGTCCCGATGCGACCAGCCCACCGACGACCAGCACCAGCGCGCCCGGAACCGCGGGCGCGGCGAACCGCAGCCCGAGAATCACGCCAAGCGATACAAGCCCCACGACAAGTGTCGTCCAGTGCGTCTCGCCGAGCCCCTGGACCCAGGTCGCCAGCTCCCGCCACGCACTGTCACCGCTCGATGACGTACCTGTCAGCTTGGGAAGCTCACCAATCGTCACGTCGATCGCCGCGCCGGCAAGAAACCCGGTGATCACCGCCTTCGACAGGAACTGCGCGATCCACCCCATTCGGAACAGTGCAAGAAGCAGGAACAGGGCACCCGTGACCAGAGTGATCGCCGCGACGAGCTGTGCCGCCTCCTGACCTCCGAGCTTGGTCACCAAGACGGCGCCCCCGGCCACTGCGGCGAGCGACGAGCTAGGCCCTGTCGAGATCTGCCGCGACGTGCAGAAGAGCGCGTAGATGATCGCGCCGGCCGCCGCCGCGTAGAGCCCGTTCTCGATCGGCACCCCGGCGATGCCGGCATAACCAAGGTTCTTCGGGACGATGAGCGCAGTGACCGCGATCCCGGCTGTCAGATCACCGCGAAGCCAGCTTCGGTCATACCGGGGCAGCCAGTCGGCAACCGGCAGCAACCGACGGAGGCCCTGGCTCGGCTGATCAGCGCTCACGAGCTCAGATCATCTCAGCCGCGGCGGCGGGGGCGTTGCACGCATCGTCGGGTGACGAGTCATGTGCAGCGTCCAGCGTCCGTTCAACCAGCAGCACGCGACACCGACTTCAGCAGGTCCCTGCGATCAGCAGCCGAGAGCTAGTCAGGTAGGGCAGACGAGGAGGATGCTTCCGGCGGATCGCCGGGCCCCGGCGTCTTCGCCTTGGCGGAGCGTCTCCGCAACCACCAGACGATCCCGCCGATGAGGACCGCCGCCGCGAGAATTGCGAAGGCGATCCAGCCCCACTGCGTGCTGCTCGATTCATCGTCGTTCTGCGACGCCGCGGCCGCGGCCGCGACCGCGGCGGGACTGACTCCAGACGTTGTCGTGGCACCGGAGGTCGTTGTCGTGGCTGGTGGCGGGGTTACCGCGACCACGGTTGTCGTTTGCGACTCCGTGACAGTCTGGGTCGATCGCGTCGGCGTGGTCACCGTAGGAGTCGATCGCGTGGGGGCGGTCACCGTCGGGGTCGATCGCGTCGGCGCGGTCACCGTCGGAGTCGATCGCGTCGGCGTCGTCCGTGTCCCGCCGCTCGTCAGCGTCCCGCCTGCCGAGCCGTTCCCGCCGCCGCACGCGGCAAGAAAGCCAACCGCGAACAACGCAATCATCGCCGCTGCACCACGCCGATCGAATGAGAAGTGGGCCCGGCTAGTGACCACGAATGAACGATCGCATTAGAGGGCCACCGAGCCGTCACCCAATCGGGATGAACCGCGAAGTTGCACCGCGGTGCCGACACGCTGGCGCAGATCATCCTGTTCGGGTGACGCGACGCGGCAGGGCCTACGACATCGTCGGCCATGAAGATCGCACATGGCCTGCCACGCTCGGACCCTTCCTAACGACACGGTCGCTCGTAGCGTGGCCGGGACGCCTGCACTGGAAGAGGTCGCCCGAATCGAGGAGTTCGACAGGCGCATCGTCGTGACCGTCGCGCGGCAGTGCGGCCGTGGTTTGCCGGCTCCGGTGTGAAGGACCTCGGACGCATCGCGGCCGGACGATGACTGACGCGCAGGCGGCGCTCCGACTGAAGCGCGTGCGGTCTCGAATACCCGGTGATCCTCGACGCTTTCTCGCGGACCCGCGGCGCGCGCTCGTGCTCGGGCTCGTCCTGCTCGCGCTCTTCGTGCTGCTTGCGTTCGTCGTGCCGCAAGCGCCGCTCGAGCTCGAGCAACGGTGGAACGAGTGGATGACGGACATCGCCACGCTCGTGCTGAAGGACATTGCGCTCGTCTTCAACGCCCTTGGGCGCGGCGTCGGGCGCGCGCTCCTGATCGCTGCCCCGGCTGCCGTGCTCTTGGTCGCCAGACGCCGGTGGTCGCTGGCTGCCTTCGCGCTGACGGAAGCGCTGACTCCGCTGATCTCCTCGATCACGAAGGCGGTCGTCGATCGTCCCCGACCGCCTGCGCCTCTGGTCCACCCGAGCGGCGCGTCGTTCCCGTCTGGGCACTCAGCCTTCGCCGGCGCAACCGCGGTGGCGGTCATCCTGCTCTTTACGCGCGTAGGCCCGCGGAGGCGGATGTGGTGGTCTCTGGCCGTGTTCGCAACGGCGGCGATGGCGTGGAGTCGCACCTACCTGCACGCGCACTGGCTGCTCGACGTCACGGCTGGATCGATTCTCGGTGTGGGCGTCGCTCTAATCGTGTGCGGCGGCGTCCAGGTGCTCGCGACTCGCCGCTCCGCCGGGGCCTCTGGAGCTGATGGCGCAAACGCACACGCCGCACATTGATGATTGCGATCTCCAGGCGTCAGCTACCGCCGAGGCTCTTGCAGGAGTCTGTGCTCTTGAAGGCAGAGGAGAGCGAGCCGCCGGCGTCTTTCAAGGTGCTGATCGCCGACTTGGTTTCGTTCGCGAGGCTCTGCACCTGAGGTGCGAGCGTCACGACCGTCGCGCTGAGGGCGGCGGCCGACGGATTGGCCTGGACCTGTGTGAGAGCCGTGCTCGCGGCGTCGACGGTGCTGCTGATGTCGGTCGACAGCTGATCGAGTTGCTGCTTGGCGGCTTGTCCCTGCGACGAGTCGGGAGGCGGGACAGCCTTGATCTGCGTGAGGAGCGTCTTCGTCGCGGCCTCGGCCTGAGTGATGCTCGCCTGGAAAGAAGCCTGCGTGACTCCGCCGCTGAAGCTCGTGGCGATGCTCTTGATCTCCTGCTCCCAATTGCCGATCGCGCTGCAGACGCTGTTTGCGTACGCCTCGTTGGCCTTCGTGTCAGAACTACCGCCGCAACCAGCCCCTACCAGGGCCAGAACAGCGATCAGCGCCAGAATCGGTGCAGTGGCGACCCATCTTCCGGCATGACGACTACGACGTCGACTTCGCCCATCAAGCATCGTGAAACCTCCTTGGAATCTTTTGAGCCGTCAAGGCTTCCCTTTGCGTCCCTATGACGCAATGGCGAACACGAGCTCCGACATCGACGCACGCCCCGATTCACGCGAGCCCGCTACGAAGTCGCTTCGGCCACGCTAGGCCGGACCCGCGTGGTCGCTCATCATGCTGATCGGATGATTCGCTCAGACACTCCAAACGCTACGTTGCTCGATGAGGCATTCCAGCCTCCCGTCCTTTGGATGGTCCGCATTCGAGAAGGAGGAGAACGATGGCATCTGCCACCAACGCACCGGTCGATCTCTACATCGCGACGTACCCTGATCCGGACGCCGCCCGAGGCGACTGGGACACGATCAAGCAGCTGGCCGAAGACGACGTGATCAAGGTCGACGGGCTCGTCCTCGTCAGCCGCCGCGCCGACGGGAAGATCCAGGTTGACGACGACTTCCACGAGACCGCAAAGGGCGCCGTTTGGGGCGCGGTCGGCGGCGCTGTCGTCGGACTGATCTTCCCGCCCGCCCTGCTCGCGAGCGCCGCGGTCGGCGCGGGAATCGGAGCGGGCGCCGGCGCACTGGTGTCGCACGCGCAGAAGGAAGAGATCAAGGCAGATGTCGACGACACGCTGCCGCCCAACAGCTCCGGCATCGTGGCGCTGTTCGAGGAGACGTGGGAAGACGACATCGACAAGGCCCTCTCGAGCGCCAGCAACGTCACGAAGGAGAAAATCGACGCGGACAGCGCGGACCAGGTCAAGGCAGCGGCGAGCAAGAAGTAGCCGCGAGGTCAAATCCTCGTCAACTCATAGGCAGCTCCCCATAACGACGACCTGCTCAGCAATCCGGGTCGTTGGGTCACGCGCGTGTCCGGTGACACTGTCATGAACCTCGTCTGGGCCGGGCTCGTCGTCGTGGTTGCTACGGCCCTTGCGATCACGGCGATGCTGCTTGTTCGCCGCCGCGCTCCGGCGGGAAGCCGCTTCGAGGACGGAGACCGCGCGGCCGGCGTCTTTGGGGTTCTCGCAACCGGGTTCGCCGTGCTCCTCGGCTTCGTCGTCTTCCTGGCGTTCGAGAGCTTCGACACCTCGCGTAGCGGCGCCGAAGCAGAGGCGCAGATCGTGGCACAACAGTTCGAGACGGCTCAACTCTTCCCGGTCGCAGTCCGTGCGCGCCTTTCAGGCGACCTCGTCTGCTACGCGCGGACCGTGATCCACCAGGAGTGGCCGAAGATGGAATCGGGCACCCTCGGCGACATCGTGAATCCATGGGGAGTCGCCATGTTCCGCATTCTCAGGACCGTCGAGCCGAAGTCCGCCTCCGAGCAGGCGGCCTACGCGAAATGGCTCGACCAGCGCTCCGACCGCGAAGACGCGCGGGCCGACCGTATCCACGGCGCCGAGGGGGTGATCCCGGTGCCGCTGTGGATCGTGCTACTGCTCAGCGCGGTGACCATCTTCGTGTTCATGCTGTTCTTCGCGGACAGCGCCGAGGGCGTCGGCGTGCAGGCGACGATGATGGGCGGCGTGGCCATCGTGATCTCGTCGACGCTGCTGCTCCTTTGGTTCCTCGACCATCCCTACAACACCGGCATCGGGAGCCTGCGGCCGGTCGCCATGGAGCGCGCAATCCGCATCCTCGACCAGGAGGCGGCCAACGTCAGTGGGAAGCTCACGATCCCCTGCGACGAGCGGGGGATCCCGACCGGCGGCTGAGACGGCGGCTGCGAAGCATCTCGTGCTCGCAGACTTCGATTCCTCCTTTACCGAACGTCCGCAGATGCCGATAGGACGGAGGCGCTATGAGACAGGTGCACGTCATCGCGACCTGGCAATCCGAGCACCTCGTCGAGCTCGCGGACGGGGACGCCCTCGATGACCTCGTGGAGGTGCTCCAGACGCAATCGAACGTGAAGCTCGTCGGCTACACCGCTAAGCCGCTCCACGAAGCCGTGGACGTCGCGATCGACGAGCTGCTCGATCGCTAGTTCTGGCGCGAGTCGCGTAACAATTAGACCGTCTAATCGACCGTTACGGCTCCGAATTGGGAAGCGCCGCGCAGACCTGAGAGCCTTGCGACCTTCGGGCGGTGGCAGGCTCTCGAATCTCGCGTCGGGCGACGCCGCAATCGTCCCTCGCGTTCCCCCAACCAGAAGCCTGTCCCGCCCGTTATTTGCCGAGTTGCTCTAGCGTCGCGTTACGACGCGGCCCGGCTGGCGCCTCTTCGGCGCGCGCGCGGTGACGGGTCCTTCGAGATCGCAGACACCCCTGCCGCCATTCTTTGTCCGTTCTCCTCGACGACCTCGAACTGAACGACCAGATGCGCACAGCGTCCAATGGGAACTTCTCCCGGCGAGAAACCGTCGCGATGCACGTAGAGCCGCTCGCCCTCATCGGTCAGGATGAAGCCGTGTTCCTTCTGCTCGTTGAACCACAGCATCTTCCCCTGCATTGTGGTCAGCCTTTCTTCGAAGTCGATGCCTGCAAAAAAGAGAGATGCGCGCACGATGGCGCGCATCTCCTTTACGCGTACTAAGCCAGTTGGACGACGTTCTTCGCCTCGGGACCCTTCGGGCCCTCGGCGGCTTCGAACTCGACCTTGGCACCCTCGGTCAGTGACTTGAAGCCGTCACCTGCGATGGCGCTGTGGTGGACGAACAGATCCTTACCGGCGTCCTCGGGGGAAATAAATCCGTATCCCTTGGAGTCGTTGAACCACTTGACAGTTCCAGTTGCCATAGAAAAAACACCTCCTCTACCAATTCACGAACGGTAGTGGAGGCGCGATTGCCAACCAGTTACTCGCTCTATACAAGCCACTTTAGCAGCTAGCGCGCCTAACCGGCCCGTACGACGAAGAATGCGATCGCCACGTACTGGCAGGAGACCCCCACGATCGTGAGCGCGTGAAAGAGCTCGTGATAGCCGAAAACGGCCGGCAGGGGATCCGGGCGACGGCGTGCGTAGACGATCGCGCCGGCGGTATAAGCAAGGCCACCAACGATGAGCAGAGTCACCGCAGCCGGATGGAGATGGTCAATCATTTGCGGAAGCACTACGACTGCAACCCAGCCAAGCGCGATGCCGATCGCTGCCGCAAGCCATTTCGGCGCGTCAACCCACGCGAACTTGAGCAGAGTCGCTGCAATCGCACCTGCCCAGACGATCGTGAGCACGACCGGGCGCCAGGCTCCCTGCAAGACGAGCAGCGCCACAGGCGTGTACGTGCCCGCGATCAGGAAGTAGACGCCGGCATGATCGATCCGGCGTAACCAGAGACGCGCGCGCGGCTTCCACGTCACACGGTGATAGAGCGCGCTGGCTCCGAAGCACGCGACCACTGACGCTGCAAAGACTGCGGCGGCGGCACGTGCGCGTCCCGCTTGCGCGCCGATGATCAAAATCGGCGCGATGACGACCGCGATGAAGAACGCGACCTGATGGAGAACGCCGCGCAACTTCGGCTTCTCGGACTCGACCTCGCCCGGCAACTCGATGCTCTGCGTACTAATGGTTCACGAGCCGAGCTGTTGTTCTGGTTCTTGTCCTTCTGCCTGCTCGTCGTTTCCCTCTGGAAGATCGCCGTCGAGCCCGAGCTCAGTCTCTCCCAGGAGTCGTTCGGCTGCCGCGTTCTGCTTCTTCTCCTGCTTGAGAGCGCGCTTTTCCTTGACCCTCCGCTCTCGTTCCATCTTCGCAAACGTCTGCTGTCTCTTAGAGCCCATCTAGCTCCTTCCACGGCGGTGATGAAAGGAATGTCTAGGGACCGCCGGACGTCACCATAGCCTGAACGCCGGGTCCGCGGCGGCTTTTTGCGCTAGGAGAACGGGCCGCCGTCGAAGTGGCGGAAGCCCTCCCCGTGTCCCCCGAACCGCGGCCCCGCGCCGCCGGTCGAGTTCACGAGGTCCGCGATCCGCTGCTTCAGCCGGGTCAGCATCTCGTCTGCCTGGGCTTGCGTAATTCGTTTGGCCGAGACGGCCTTGTCGAGCTTCTGCTTCGCGTCGGCGACGAGCGCGGCGACGAGACCGTCGGCCGTTTTGCCGTGGTCCTTCGCGACCTGCGCAAGGCTCTTACCGTTCTCGAGCTGCGTTCGAAGCTGGGCTTCGGTCACGCCGATGTATCCCGCAGCGGCATCGAGACCGCCGAAGAAGCCGAAGTGGTGACCGCCCTCGCGGTGGAGCCCACCGATCAGCGGGAAGTCACCTGACTCAAGACGCTGTTTGAGCTCTGCGCCTTGTTCCTTCGTCAATCGCCCGGCAGCGACTGCAGCGTCCACTTGGTTGGCAAGCGCTTGCTTGAGTGCACCGCTCAGCTTGCTCGACGGGATACCGAGTTGCTTCGCTGCGTCGTCGATGACCGCTTTGCTTTCCTGGCTCGGAGAGCCGGCACCGGATGCGGCGACCGCGGCTCCGCCGCCTGCGGCGGCAAGCAGCGTCGCCGCGCCGATGAAGATCGTTTGCTTTCGGGTGAGTTTCATGAGCGGAAGGGAAGCAGTCAGCCTTAAGAGGCCGCTAAGAAGTTCCTAAGAACTGCCGTTCAAGCGAAGAGTCATGCGAGTGCCGCCGCCGTCGGCCGCTTCCGCGACAACCTCCCCGCCGTGCGCGACGGCGACCTGCCGGACGATCGCAAGTCCAAGGCCTGAGCCGGGCCGGCCACGGGCGGACGGGGAGCGATAGAAACGGTCGAAGACGTGAGGGAGATCTTCCTCGTCGATTCCAGGCCCGTGGTCGCGCACACTCAGCGTGCCGTCCCGCACCGCGACCTCGACGTCGCCGTTCGGCGGGCTCCACTTCGCCGCGTTGTCGAGCAGATTGGCGACTGCGCGCTCGATCGTCGAGGGCACTCCCTGCACAGTCGACTCCTGTAGATCGGTCGTGAAGGTGACTGCGGGACGGTTCCGCCTCGCGCGCTCCACCGCCTCGGAGGCGACGAGATCGAGCCGCACTTCTTCCGGTTCCAACGTGTGCTGCTCACCACGTGCGAGGTCGATCAGGCCGGAGATCAGCGTCGTCATCTCCGTCAGCTGGTCGACGACGTCCGCAAGCAACCGCTCTCGTTCTCCGCTCGGGAGCTTCCGCTCGCTTGCGAGCACCTCGATGTTCGTCCTGAGGCTAGTCAGCGGTGTCCGCAGCTCGTGCGACGCGTCTGCGACGAGCTGGCGCTGCGCGCGCGACGATTCCTCGAGCGCGCCGAGCATGGTGTTGAAGCTGCCGGCAAGCCTGCTGAGCTCGTCACGGCCTGTGACCTCGATGCGGTCCGACAGGTCTCCCGTCTCGGTCACGTTCTCCGTCGCCGTGGTGAGCCGCCGAACCGGCGCCAGCGCGGCTCTCGATACCGCCAGCCCGAGTGCGGCTGCGATCGCAATTCCGCCACCTGCAATCAGGATCAGCAGGTTCTTGATGCGGCCGAGCGAATGGTCGACCTCGGTCAGGGAGCGGGCGACCTGGACTGCACCGCCGGGCCCGAAGGGAAACGTCAGCATCCTAAGATGTACTCCGCGTACGTATGTGTCGCTGAAAAAGGCGCCTCGCTCGCCTCGAGCAACTGCGATGACGTCGTTGCTGACCGGCAGCGAAACCGATCTCGGCGCGCCTCCAGTGACGTAGACCTTCCCGTTCGCGTCGACGCCTTGCGGATAGACCGTCGCGCCGCCGAGCTCGGAGATCGGGGCCCCCAGGTGTTCGAAATCGTGAAGAGGGGAGCCGAGCACCTGCGTCGCGTTCGTCTTGAGCGAATCGTCGACGGTGGACTGCAACTGGTCGCGGACGACGAAATAGATCACGAGCGACGCGGTCAGCACGGCGAGCGCAACGGCGGCAGCGGCAACCAGTGCGAGACGGGCGCGAAAGCTCACGGCTCTCGCAGCGCGTACCCGACTCCGCGCACGGTCTGGATCAAACGAGACTTGCCACCCTCTTCGGTCTTGCGGCGCAGATACCCGATGTAGACGTCGAGCGAGTTCGAGGCGAAACCGAAGTCGTACCCCCAGACACGTTCGAAGATGATCGACCGCGTCAGCACCTGACGTGGGTTCGTCAGGAAGAGCTCGAGCAAGGCGAACTCGGTACGGGTGAGCTCGATCAGCTCGCCGCCACGACGAACCTCACGAGTTCCCGGGTCGAGCTCGAGGTCCGCAAAGCGAAGAGCCTCGTCGGTCGTCGCGGACGTCCGGCGCAGGAGCGCGCGCACACGAGCGACGAGCTCCTCGAGCGCGAACGGCTTCGTCACGTAATCGTCTGCCCCTGCGTCGAGTCCCGCGACACGGTTCTCGATCTCGTCACGTGCCGTCAGCATCAGGACCGGGACGTGGTTACCGCTGCGGCGCAGGCGCCGGCAGACCTCGAGCCCGTCGACTACTGGCATCAGCACGTCGAGGATGACCGCGTCCGGCTGACTGTCGCCGTTCGCCTGGAGGCGGTCCAGCGCCTCGTTGCCGTCGGCGGCGAGCTCGATCTCGTATCCCTCGAGCTCGAGCGCGCGCCGAAGGGACTCCCGCACGGCCCGTTCGTCGTCTACGACCAGGATCTTCACGGCCCCATTGTGCTGGTTGAAGCTGAGAGAGAGCTAAGAGGTCGGCGCTAAGGCTTCGAGACCGCGAGCTGGACGCTGCCACGCCCGCTCAGTGCGCTCACTCGCACCCGGTAGCTCCGCGTGCCGCAGACCGTCGTGCCTCGGGAGACGATCCGCGCCGACACGGTGTGTGCGACACGCTTGGCCCCGGCGAAAACATCGAGCCCGAGACGCATTCCGGCCGAGGGCCGGAGCGTCACCTTCAGCGACCCATCGAGCGGGGTGGCGATCGTGAACGTGCGCTTCCGAGTCGTACGCGTGAAGGCGGCCGTCTGCGTGCTCACCGTGGCGTGCGCCCAAGGATTCGTCACGTCCTGTTCTGCGGCCGCAAGGTCGGCGGCCGTCGGATACATCGCGTCGGAGACGATCTCCCACGGTGTCTCGGCGCGACCGGCCTTACGCTCGTTGAGCACTCTGTAGGTCTCGGCCCAGCCTTCACCGGGATTCTCGGTGTACTGAACCGGGTCCTCGGCTCCGGGCACGAGCACGCCGCTCTTTGCCTTGGCGCAGACCTGCATCGCGGTCGCCCAACGCTTCGGGCCCCAGTCGAGTGCGAGCCAGGGTGCATCCGAGCGGTTGGCCGCAACGTGATGTCCGTACTCGTGCGTGATGACCGCCTCGGCGGAGAGGTCGCTTCCCGGATCGTCACCCGGTGTGTAGAGAAAGGCGCCTTGCGCGCTGTAGCAGGCGACTGCATCGCTTCCGCACGTCCGCGCGATCTGTGAGGGAGTCGCAATCAGCACCGTGACGGTCGAGATCTCGGCACCGTGAATTAGCGTCCCGAGGAAGTCGGCCCAACGCTGGCCGAGTGCAGGATCGACCGGGTAGCTGTTCGAGGCATACACCGTCACGGATTCACCCGTCGCGATCCGGTACTGCCCACCCCAGAACCCGTTGGGAACCGCGCTCAGCGCGACCTGCTTGTCGGTGATCGGACGGAAAGACCGCGCGATCTGATTGACCTGAGGAGACTGGAGACTTCGCAGCGGCTTCGACTGTGCCGCCGCCGCCGTCACAAGGGCGGTCGCAACGGTGGCGGCGCACAGGACCAGCACGCGGGCGGAGGGGGAACGTCCCGCCCGTCTGAGACTTCGCGAATGGAGGGTCGTTTTGGGTTCCATTTCTCGCGAGGCCACTAGGTCGAAGTTGCCACTCAGCCTTAAGACCGTTTTAAGACGGTCGTAAGGAGTTTGTGAGATCCAGTCTTAGCGAGTTCTTACTCGTTCCTCAGCCGGATCTTAGACACAGCTGGTCAGATGTCCGGCATGACACCCCGAACGAATCGCACCCTCTCCCTGGCGGCCGCCGTCGTCGCCGGCGCTCTGATCGGCGCCGGCGGCGGTGCGGCGACCTACGCCGTCCTCAAGCCCGCCGGCAGCAAGACGGTCGTGCGGCAAGTCACGGTCGCAGACTCCCAACCCGCATCGACCGGCAGCAGCCTGTCGGTTTCGTCGATCTACCAACTCGCGCGTAAAGGCGTCGTCGAGGTCAGCTCCGCTCAGGGGCAGGGCTCGGGCTTCGTCTACGACGCGAGCGGCCATGTCCTCACCAATCAACACGTCGTGTCCGGCGCGAGCTCACTGACCGTCAAGCTCTGGAACGGCAAGACGTTCGGCGCCCAGGTCGTCGGGACCGATGCATCCACCGACCTTGCAGTGCTCAAGATCTCCGCGCCGGCGTCCGAGCTCTTCCCGCTCACGCTCGGCGACTCGGGCAAGCTCGTCGTCGGCGACAACGTCGTCGCGATCGGAAGCCCGTTCGGTCTGGAGGAAACGGTCACGTCCGGAATCGTCAGCGCCCTCCACCGCGAGATGAGATCTCCCAACGGCTTCGCAATCGATGACTCGATCCAGACCGACGCCGCGATCAACCACGGCAACTCCGGTGGCCCGCTGCTCAACGCACAGGGCAAGGTCGTCGGCATCAACTCGCAGATCGAGAGTGACTCTGGCGGCAGCGACGGCGTCGGCTTCGCGATTCCTTCCAACACGGTCCGCTCGATCGCCACGCAGCTGATCTCGAACGGCAAGGCACAGCATGCCTTCCTCGGAGTGCTCCTCCGCGACTCCTCCACCGGCCACGGCGCGACGATCGCTCAGGTGCGCGCAGGGACGCCGGCCGCAGCGGCAGGGTTGCGCGCTGGAGACACCGTGACTGCGGTCGCCGGTAAGTCGATCGCCTCTGCAAGCGAGCTCCGGGCTGCGATCAACGCGCATCGCCCGGGCGACCGAGTCTCGATCACCTATACGCGCGGCGGCAAGAGCCACACAGCGAGCGTCAAGCTCGCCAGCCGCCCGAGCTGAGCGTCGGCTAAGAGGGGCTCTGGTACGTCTTCGACATCGTCTGGAGCAGCTTCCAGGCGATCGAGCCGTGCGTCTCGACGAGGGGCCGGAACTCCCAGGAGGTCAGGCCGTAGCAGCGAAGCTCGGTGTCGGCAGTGATCGTCGCAGTACGGGCGCTCTCGTTCAGCAGCGCCACCTCGCCGAAGTAGTCGCCCGGGCCGAGGCGGCGGCGTTCGTCGCCTCCGACGGTCACGGTCGCCTCACCGTCCTCGATCACGAAGAACCCGACACCGGTCTTGCCCTCGGCCGTCACCGTGTCGCCGGCATTGAACGTGCGCTGCTTCATGGACGAGGCGATCCGTTCCAGCTCCTTCCCGTCCAGGTCGGAGAAGATCGGAACCCGCTTGAGGAGATTGGCGGCGCCCTCTGGCACGTGAGGACTATGCCACACTGAGCGAGTGAAGCTGACGGTCGTCGGTTGCTCCCCCGCCTGGCCCAACCCTGGCGGCGCGCAGTCCGGGTACCTCGTCGAGGGGTCGGGGCGGGTCTTGCTGGACTGCGGTCCGGGCGTTCTGCCACGCCTGCGCGAGCAGGAAGGCTGGCCCCATGTCGACGCCATCGTGATCACGCACTTCCACCTCGACCACTGGGGCGACCTGGTGCCCTGGACGTTCGGCTCGATGTTCGGCCCTGGGCGCGAGCTGCCGGCCCCGCAGCTCTGGCTCCCGCCGGGCGGCCGGACGCAGCTCGGCGAGTTCGGCGAGCGGCTCGGCTTTGCAGGCATGTTCGACGCGTTCGAGCTCCGGGAGTACGCCGAGGGCGAGCCCTTCGAGGCGGACGGCCTCACGATCACGCCCGTGCGCGTCCCGCACTACCAGCTGCAGACCTACGCGCTCCGCGTCAGCGACGGCAAGGCGACCCTCGCCTACTCCGGTGACTCGGCGCCGAGCCCGCAGTTGGCCGAGGTAGGCCGCGATGCAGATCTCTTCCTCTGCGAGGCCACCCTGAAGGAGAGCAAGGAAGGCCCGGACGGTCTCCGCGGGCACCTCTCCGCGGAAGAGGCGATCGCCGCGTTCGAGGACTCCGGCGCGGAGCGCCTCGTGATCATCCACCGACCGTCAGAGCTGCCGCTCCCCGACGGGATCGAGCGCGCGGCCGACGGCGACGTCTACACGCTCTAGCCGGGCAGCCTGAAGGCGAGCTCGCCGAGCCGCCGATAGCCCTCGACCGACGGGTGGGACCCGTCTGAGGTCCACTCTTGACGCATGCGCCCGGGCCGGTCGGGATCTTCGAGGGTGTCGTGGAACGAGAGCACGGTGACGTCCTCCGCGCGCGCGATCTCCGCGATCAGCTCGTTGAGGTTACGGATCTTCGGCTCCGCCTCGGGCCAGCCGTTGTTCCAGGGCAGGAGATCGACGAGGAGAACGGGGAGTCCTAGCTCCTTGCCGCGCCGGACCATCGCGCGCAGGTTCTCGGCGGCGGCAGCGACCGAGCGGCCCTGGGCGATGTCGTTGATCCCACCCTGTACGACCAGCAGGTCCGCGCCGACAGCGCACTCGTCGAGGCGCGCCATGATCTCGTCGGTTCGCTGGCCGTGGATCCCGCAGTTGCGGA
Organism: Gaiellaceae bacterium; assembly: GCA_035573355.1. GTDB lineage: Bacteria > Actinomycetota > Thermoleophilia > Gaiellales > Gaiellaceae > 3-1-20CM-4-69-9. The sequence continues at coordinate 30,110 of DATMZV010000096.1, forward strand.
ACTCGAGCCGAGTGTCCGCTCGCGCCGCCCAGTGTTCCCACTGGCTCGTCTCGTCGCCGCCCTTGCGAGAGTCGTAGCCCGGCGAGCCCTCCGAGATCGAATCGCCGAGAGCAACGACGACGATCGGCTCAGCTGCGTGGATCGGTTTCCTCCGCGACCTGCTCGGGCACGCCATGGTCCTTCTCGACGATGTCGTAGCCCTTGCGCTTGCCGACGACAGTCTCGACCCCGGGGATCTCGTGGCCGGGATGCACCGCGAACTGACGAGGGTGGGAGCGGAGCTGTTCGTACTCGGCGTGGCTCATCGTGATGCGTTGGACACACGCGGCGTCGCCGCATTCGCAGACGAGATCGAGCGGCTCCGACTTCAGGTCGAACGTCTCGGCAAGGCTTTCGATGCGCTCGTTGACCTCTCGGAACACCGCCTCGTTCAGCCCGATCTGTTTCTCACGTTCGCTCACGACACGTCCTTCTCGACGACGACGTAACCGTCCGCCCGGGCCACGACTTGGCCGAGCGGCTCCTCCGCCGTTTCGTGCCCGGCGACCGTGAAGAAGTGGTTCGAGTTCGCACGCACCGCTTCGTACTCACTTGGAATCATGCGCACGATCGTGGTGCAGTCCAGGTCCGGGCACTCACAGAGGAACGGGATCCGTTCCATCGGCTCGTCGTATTCGGCCGCTTTGGCCCGGATCTTTTCGTTGGCAGCGCGAAAGGTCAGATTGTTTTGCACGATTCGTTCCTCGGTCTCGCCCATGGGCTGCGCCTGGTTGTGCTCGGCGCGTGCGTAGCTAAACGTGGCGGGGCTTCAGGTCATCCGGCAGGACTTCGACCAGCTCGGCCGGGAACTCCTTACCCGGACGGATCTCGCGAACGAGATCGTGGAGCTTCATCCGATGCGTGCGGGCTGCGCGTCTGATGATCTGAAAAGCCTCCTCGGGCTCCAGGCCGTATCGCTCGGCCACGACTCCCTTGGCCTGCTCGATCGCGACGCGGGACTGGAG
>DATMZV010000097.1:0-6208 GCA_035573355.1 Gaiellaceae bacterium
GATGTCGCGGAGCTCTGCGATCAGCGGAACGAGCTCCGCCTTGAGCTCGGCGAAGATCTCGCGCACCTCTGCAGTCGTCGTATACGGCTCGAAGTCGTCGAGCAGGATGTCGTACGGCTCCTCGACGCCGTCGAAGCAGTCGACGTAGCGGTGACGCAGCTCCACAGTCCTTTCCATGACGGGCAGGAAGAGCTCGAAGTTCGACTCGGCCTTCGCCCTGACCCAGACCGGACGCGCCTGTGCCGAGGCGCGCGTCATCTCCGCGCGCAGCTCCGTCGGGACGCGAGACGCTTTCTCGTACTGACGCCGGGTGACCCTGATGAGAGACGCGTCGTCGGAGTCGGCCTCGAGCGAGTCCTCGAGTGGACGAAGCTCGTCGAGCAAGCGACCCGTCTCGTCATCGATCAGGAGCTCGTGTGAAAGGCGGCGCAGAGTGGAGAGGTGCTCGGCGCGATGGTCCGAGCCGGCGGGCGGCATCATGGTCTGCTGATCCCAGCTGAGAACCCGGCTGATCCGCTCGAGGTCGGTGACCTTGCCGAGCCGCTCCTTGAGCTGTGCCAGCGCGTCACTCACGGTCGGGCACCTTATCGAGGCGAGCGATCAACTCGTCGAAGGCACCCTCCAGCCGCTCGAGCCGCTCCTCGATCGCGCCGATGCGGTCGGCTCCTTCGTCGGCTTCCGGCGTAACAACGGGAGCAACAGGCTCGGCGGTTGCCTCGGCGTCGCCTCCGAGCAGCTGCTGCCAGCGCTCCTCCTTCTGACCCTGCCGGCGCTCGAGCCGCGCGACAAGCTCCCGTTGCGTGAGCCCCTCGAGGACATCCCCCACCTCGGCGATCGAGCCGAAGCGGTGCAGTCGCTCACTGCGTTGCTTGAGCTCGCCGACCGTCTGGGGCCCGCGGAGCATGAGGACACCCAGCAGTGAGATCTCCGGCTCCGACAGCCCGAGCGCCTCGTTGAGCAGTTGCCGGTATTTCAGGGCACGACTGCTCACCCCGCTCGCAAAACGCGTCCAGCCACGATTCGACATGCGGTCGAGCGCGGCTTTGATCTCGCGCTCCTCGTACGCGACGACCGGATCCCGGTTCGTCGCCTGGTTGCACGCCAACCGAAGCGCGTTCAGCGAGAGCGGGTAGGCATCCGGCGTCGTCCGCTGCTTCTCGATCAAGCAGCCAAGGACACGGATCTCGACGGCGTCGACGTCCACGCTCAGAGCTTAGAGACCCTGCCAGGGCGAGAGCTACAATCAGGACGCACGCGGACGTAGCTCAGTTGGTAGAGCATCAGCTTCCCAAGCTGAGGGTCGCGAGTTCGAGCCTCGTCGTCCGCTCTCCCTCCGATCGAAGTCCGGCTCCGCTTCGCGGAGCCATGATGACTTCGATCGGTTCGGCGTCAATTCGCGGCGTTTGTGGCCGACGCCGGCACAGCCGGCATCGGCGGCGCGGTGAAACCCTTCTAAGCGTCTGTGATTACGACAGGCGTTCCGATTTCCACGTGCTGGAACAGCCACTCGGCGTCCGGGATGTGCATTCGGATGCAGCCGTGTGAGGCTGAATAGCCGATCGACGTGTCGTCGGGGGTTCCGTGCATGCCGACTCCGGGGACCGACAGGCCCATCCAACGCGTGCCGAGCGGGTTACCCGGGCCCGGCGGGATCGGCTTTTCGCCCTTCGCCCACGCCGAGTCGGGTGGCAGCCACCACGGGTTCTTCTGCATGTCCACGATGCTGAAAGTTCCGGTCGGGGTCGGATAGATCGCCTGGCCGGTCGCGACTCCGAACAGCCGTACCAAACGCGCGCCCTGGTAGTAGCGCAGCTGATTGGCGCCGCGGCGAATGACGATCACCGGGCCGAAGTGCGCAACCGTTCGCGCAGGCTCCAGCGTCTTGACGGCCACCCGGATTCGGCGGATCTGCGGTGACTGGAGCGCGCGCACGATCCGCTGCGCGGTCAGACCGCGCAGGACCTGGACGCCGGTCTGCTCCTTCGTGAACTGCGGACGAAGGCCCTTCAGCCCGCTGAGCTCCGCATCGGTCGCCGCGACCGTGACGCGCTTGTCCAGAGCGCCTACGAACTGTCGCACCTCCTGGGTGTCGACCGCCGGAACGAGCGAGACCTCCGAACCGGCCTTCGCACCGAGAGCACGGAGCACACCGTCGGAGATCGTCACGCGGGCGCCGAAGCGGGCCGGGTGGAGCGTCCAGGCCCGATCGCCGTAGACGAGCTGCACGGGTCGCGCGAAAGCAGGCCCGACCGCGGCCTGCGCCTGCTCGTTCGACATTCCGCCGACCGGAACCCCCGCGAGCGTGACGCCCGGCTCGATCAGCACAGGCGGAGCCGCATCCCCCCGCAGGGCGGGGGCGAGAGCTGCAACGACCAGGACCGTGAGGGCCAGACGGCGGATCAACGGAGTCGAATCGTACTTACGGCCGCGGCAGTTACCAAGGTCCCGTGCAAAAGGAGGGGCGCCCGCCGCAGCGGTGCCCCTCCGGATTGATGATCTTAGGGGATACTTCTTCCCGGAAAAAGACCAGGAGGGCCGGAAACATGGACGTTCAGGAGCTGCAGAAGACCGCCAAGACGATCGTCGCGGACGGCAAGGGAATCCTCGCTGCGGACGAGAGCAGCGGCACGATCAAGAAACGCTTCGACTCGATCGGAGTCGAGTCGAACGAAGAGGCGCGGCGCGCTTACCGCGACCTCCTCTTCACGACCGAGGGCGCTGAGGAGTACATCGGCGGCGTCATCCTCTTCGACGAGACGCTCCGCCAGAAATCGGCCGACGGAACCCCCTTCCCGAAGTTGCTCGAGTCGAAGGGAATCGTCCCCGGGATCAAAGTGGACACGGGAGCAAAGCCGCTCGCGCTCGCCGAGGGTGAGACCGTCACTGAAGGCCTCGACGGGCTTCGCGAACGTTTGAACGAGTACCGCGAGCTCGGCGCGCGCTTCGCGAAGTGGCGCGCCGTGATCACTATCGGCAAGGACATCCCCAGCGAGTACTGCATCTGGACGAACGCTCACGCACTCGCTCGCTACGCAGCCCTGTGTCAGGAGGCGAGCATCGTGCCGATCGTCGAGCCCGAGGTCCTCATGGACGGTGACCACACGATCGAGCGCAGCTTCGAAGTCACGTCACGAACGCTCCACGCCGTCTTCACCGAACTGCGCGACCAGCGCGTGCAGCCCGAAGGAATCCTCCTGAAGCCGAACATGGTGCTGTCCGGCTACGAGTGCCCGCAGCAGGCCACCGACGAAGAGATCGCGCACGAGACCGTCCGGTGCTTCCTCCGCCACGTTCCCGCCGCAGTGCCGGGGATCGTCTTTCTCTCCGGCGGCCAGTCGGAGGAGGAGGCGACCAGCAGGCTGAACGCGATGAACGCGCTCGGCCCGCACCCGTGGAAGTTGTCGTTCTCCTACGGCCGTGCACTCCAGGCGGCTGCGCTCAAGGCCTGGGGCGGCAAGGAGGAGAACGTCGAGGCGGCACAGCGCGCCTATTACCACCGGGCGAAGATGAACAGCGCAGCACAGACCGGTACCTACGCCCCCGACATGGAGCGGGAAGCGGTCCCGGCCTAGAACGACTAGCGGTACTGCCGGCCCGTCAGGGCCTCGAGCTTGTCCAGCAGGTGGTTCGCCTCGATCCGGCGCGACGTGCCGGACCTCGAGCGCATGACGATCGAGTCCGTCAGCGCGCCGTTCGGCAGGTAACGGACTCCGCGGAGCAGCGAGCCGGTGGTGACGCCGGTCGCCGCCACGAAGACATCTTCGCCGGCGACGAGGTCGTCGGTCGTCAGCACACGGTCGGGGTCGAGCCCGGCGTCGACGAGCCGCGCCCGCTCGTCGTCGTCACGCGGCCAGAGCTTGCCCTGGATGCCGCCACCGACGCACTTGAGCGCAGCGGCCGAGATGACGCCCTCGGGCGTGCCACCGATGCCGTAGAGCATGTCCACCCCGGTCCCGCTCTGCGCCGCGGCGATGGCCGGCGCAACATCCCCGTCGCGGATGAGCTGAACCTTGGCGCCGGCCTCCCGCAGCTCTCCGATCAGCTGCTCGTGCCGGTCGCGCTCGAGCACGACAACCGTGATCCCACGCGTCGACACTCCTTTTGCCTTGGCGACCGCGTTGACGTTCGCGGTGGGCGACGCGTTGATGTCGATGACGTCGATTCCCTCCGGGCCGACGGCGATCTTCTCCATGTAGACGGCGGCCCCGGGGAAGAACATCGTGCCGCGTTCAGCGACCGCCATGACGGCGATCGCGTTCGGCTGGCCGAGCGCCGTCAGCCGCGTGCCTTCGAGTGGGTCGACGGCAACGTCGACCTGAGGACCGGTGCCGTCGCCGACGGATTCACCGTTGAAGAGCATCGGCGCTTCGTCCTTCTCCCCCTCGCCGATAACGACGACGCCGTCCATGGACACGGAATCGAGCATCGCCCGCATCGAATCGACGGCGGCCTGATCCGCAGCGATCTTGTCGCCCCGCCCCACCCAGCGCCCGGCGCCGAGCGCGGCCGCCTCGGTGACGCGGACCAGCTCGAGCGCGAGGTTTCGGTCGGGAGGTGCCCCCATCCTGCGTCGGGGACCCTACATCCGTTCGGGCGCCTCGACTCCGATCAGGTCGAGCGCCCGGGCGATGACGCTCTGCGTCGCGCGGGCGAGCGTCAGCCGGAAGGCCTCCGTCTCCGAGCCGACGACGCGATGCTCGTGGTAGAAGCGATGGAAGTCGTCGGCGAGGCGAATTGCGTAGATCGGGATCGCGTGAGGTGCCCGCCGCTCCGCGGACTCGGCGACGACGAGCGGAAACTCGAGCAGCCGCTTGATCAGGTCCCGTTCCTCGGCTGCGAGCTCCGTGGGAGTCTCGCCGGCGCCGACGTCTGCGCCTGCGCCTTCGCCTTCGCCTTCGGCGTTTCGCAGAATGCCGGCGATCCGCGCGTGCGCGTACTGGACGTAGTAGACGGGGTTCTTCTGCGTCCGCTCCGCGGCGAGATCGACGTCGATGTCGATGGGCTGGTCGTGACCGCGCGAGACGAGGTACCAGCGCGCCGCGTCGATCCCGATCTTGTCGACGAGCTCGTGCAGGAACACGACGTCACCGCGACGCTTGGAGATCTTCTTCGTCTGGCCACCTTCGACGATATGGACCAGCTGGTAGATCAGCACTTCGATCCGCTCGGGGTCATAGCCGAGCATCGCCGCTGCTGCCTTCAGTCGGCCGACGTACCCGTGGTGATCGGCGCCGAGCACGTAGATGGCACGGTCGAAGCCGCGCTCGAGCTTGTCGCGGACGTAGGCGACGTCGGCTGCGAAGTAGAGATACGAGCCGTCGGACGAGCGTACGAGTGGGCGGTCCTTGTCGTCGCCGTACGCGCTCGTGCGCGCCCAGATCGTCCCCTCCGCTTCGAACGTATCGAGCTCCGGCAACACCTCTGCGACGTGCTTCTCGATGTCGCCCTGATGCCGCCAGGTGTCGATGGGAATGCGGAACTCCGCCACCTCGCGGCGGATCTCTTCGAGCATGTGCTCGACCGGGTCGCCGTCGACCTTGGCGAGCTCGTCGATGTAGTCACCCTGGTACCCGCCTTCGGGAAGCTCCTCTCCCCGTCGCCGCGCCTCGACGGAGGCGCGAAAGAGATCGACCTGCCGACCGGAGTCGTTGAAGTAGTACTCGCGTTCGACCTCGTGTCCGGCGTAGCCGAGGACCCGTGCGACGGAGTCGCCGTACGCGCCGTTTCGGGCGGACCCGACGGTCAACGGGCCTGCCGGATTGGCGGAGATGAGCTCGACCTGGATCTTCTGCGGCGTCTCGGGGGCACCGGCTCCGTAATCAGGCCCGACTTCGGCCAGCGCGTCGGCCAACCACTCCGTCGTCACCCAGAGGTTGAGGAATCCAGGACCCGCAACCTCGGCCCGCTCGATCTCGTCGAGCTCGGCCGCGCGAACTGCGAGGTCGGCTGCCAGGTCGCGTGGAGGGCGCTTGTGTTGAGGCGCTGTCCGAAGCGCGACGTTCGTCGCGTAGTCGCCGTGCGCGGGATCGCTCGGCCGTTCAAGCGCAACCGGTGCTCCGGCGAGCTTCGAGAGGCGTTCCGCGAGGCGGGCAACGGCATTCCCGGTCGTGTCAGGGGAGCGGGTCATGGCCGTAGTATCGTTGCGGCGTGGACGACGACGCCCAGGAGCGACAGCTCAACATCCACCTCGACCCCGAGCAGATGGCCG
>DATMZV010000098.1:0-15243 GCA_035573355.1 Gaiellaceae bacterium
CCACGCCGGCGCGCACCCTGGATCAGCCCCCCGGCGACGAGCCGGTCCGTCCACGGCAGCAGTCCCATGAAGGCGAGCCCCGCGACCACGAGGATGAAGCCGGCCAGCGCCTGCTTCGTCTGGTCGCTCACGACCTGGGCAATGAGGTTCGCCGCTGCGCCCAGTGCAACGAACACGACTGCGAAGCCAAGGATGAACGGCAGGCTCGCGAGCGCGACGCGTCGTCCGACACCGGGATCCCCGAGTCGTTGCGCTTCCACTGCCGAAACAGCGGAGAGGTATCCCGGAACCAGCGGCAACACGCACGGAAACGCGATCGAGGCGAATCCGAGCAGGAACAGTCCGCCGGCTTTCTCCATCAGTCGTCGAACCGCCTGAGCTCGTCGTTGAGTCGCGCTTCGAGCGCGGGATCGAGAGGCGGTCCTGCCAGAAGCGGTTCGCGGTGCCGGGACCAACGCCAGGCACCGGCGCCCACGATCACTGCGGCCGCGATGATTCCGGCAATCGGCAGCCACCAGGCGAGCAGGCCGAACCCCTTGTGCTCCGGAGCGGCGAGGATGGCGTCCCCGTACTCGGCGACGAGTTGATTCTTGATCTGACTCTTCGTGTCGCCCGCGGCGATGCGCGAAGCGATCACGCGCTTGATCTGCTGCGCTGCAGGAGAGCTCGACTGGTCGAGCGTCGTCCCGCAGACGGGACACATGACTTCGCCCTCGAGCTCGTTCAGCGTCGGGTGCCGTTCGCTCGCCCGCGCGACAGGCACGGCGAGCAAAGCCGCGACCAGGAGGAAGATGAGCGGTCTCACGACGCGGCGATCTGCCGCAGGTACCGAGGCAGATCTTCCTCCACGACCAGTTCGCCGACCACCTTGCCGCTGCGAGCAACGAAGAAGATCCGTGGAATCGGCAGCCCGCCCCACTTCGTCAGGACGCCGCCGCTACCGTCGTGCACGCTCGGGTACGTGATCCCATGCTTGCGCTGCCAGCTGCGAGCATCGCCGGAGAAGTCCTTCGTGTCGACCCCGATGAACGCGACGCGATTGCCGTACTGCTTGCGCGCCGCCTCGAGACGCTTCGACTCGTGAATGCACGGCACGCACCATGAGGCCCAGAAGTCGAGCACGATCGGCTTCTTGCCGCGCAGCGACGCGAGGTCGATGCGTCCGCGTCCGTCTAGCCGGCTGAGGTCGAACGCGGGAGCGGTCGGATGCTGTCCGTCTCTCAGTGCTTGCGAGACGCCCTTGTTGCTGTCGTTCGCAACGCGCCAGATCAGTAGAGCCAGCAATCCGACGACGAGCGCGACGGCCAGCCCCTGCGCTGCGAGCCGGGCCGACCGAGTCATCAGGCTGAGACGATGAAGACCGTCGTCCCGATCTCGACGTGGTTAAAGAGCCACTCGGCCTGCGGGATGTGCATGCGGATGCAGCCGTGCGACGCCGAATAGCCAATGGAGGCGTCCGAGGGAGTCCCGTGGATACCGACGCCGGGCGCCGACAGTCCCATCCAGCGCGTGCCGAGCGGATTGTCCGGCCCGGGCGGAATCGGCTTCTCTCCCTGCGCCCAGGGAGAGTCGGGTGGATACCACCATGGGTTCCTCCATTTGACGACGATCGAGAAGCGCCCGAGCGGCGTCGGGTACTGCGACTGACCCGTCGCGACGGCGAAGAAGCGTCGATACCGCGAGCCGTCGTAGAGGAAGAGGCGGTTGGACTTGCGACGGATGACGATCACCGGCCCGAAGTTGCGACGTGTGATCTTCGGTCGAAGTGTCGTGTGCGCGAGCACGATGCCCGTGCGCACTCCGCTCGTGACGGCGGCCGCGATGTCGCGCACGGACTGGCGCTGCACGAGCTTGCGTCCGGCTCGCTCTTTCGACAGCCATGGTCGAAGGTTGCGGAGCGAGAGCTTCGAGTCGACCGCGGGCCGGTCGTAGCGCTTGGCAAGCGTTGCGACAAACGCCGCAGGCGTTCCGGGCACGATGCTGACGCCGAGCGGGATCGCCGCGTTCGGCTCGGCCGCGAGTGCACGCTCGATCGCCTTGTCGATGACCGGCGCCGCGCCGAGCACGTCAGGTGTGACGAGAACCCGCGTCGTTCCGAGCTCGAGCTCGAGGGGTGTGTCGAACGCCTGCTGGACGGCGGCGGTCGCCGCGTCCGGAGCGAGCCCGCCGACCTGCACCCCGCCGATCGTGACGCCCACTGGGATCGCCATCGGCTCGTCGGCGGCAGGCAGAGCAGCCGCAACCGCCCCTGCCACCAGCAGGCCGGCCACGATCACGAACAGGAGCGAAAGACGCTTCACGCCTGGAACATCGTAAAGATCCGCGGATCGTTCGTGATGATTCCGTCGGCTCCATCGCGAACGAGCCGCTCGGCCAACCTCGGGTCGTCGACCGTCCAGACGTAGACCGCTGCGCCGAGCTCGTGCGCCCGCGCAATCGCCGCCTTGGAGGCGATGGAGTAGTGGAGCGTCGCAGCGCCCGCTCGGGCGCGCGCGAGGAACTCCGGCAGGCGGCGGGGCAAGGAGGCCCCGATCGACCCCAGGGCTCGCCGCACGACCGGTGCGAGCGGGCCTCGCTTCGCGATCCCGAAGCGGTCGCGGGGGAGCGTGTAGGCGCGCGGCAGCTCGGGCTCGAGCTCCGCGATCCGTCTGAGGGAGCGGGCGTCGAAAGTGCTGACCCAGGAGCGATCGAGCACCTCGTGGCGTCGGAGCGCCTCGGCAACACCTGCCTCGATGCCGCGGCGCTTCAGATCGAGCTGGAGCCCAATCCCCGGAAGGTGGTCGGCGCAGAAGGCCAGGGCCTCGTCGAGGGTCGGCAACCCCGGCGCGACCTGCCTGAGGTCTGCGAGGGCGCGCCGGCGCACGCGCCCGCGGGCGGCGCCGTGGCTCACCTCGCGCAGGTCGCCGGAATGCGCGAGCACGAGCGTCCCGTCGACGAGGTCGAGCACGTCGAACTCGAGCATGTCGCAACCGAGCTCGACCGCGAGCTCGAGCGCGGCGAGCGTGTTCTCGGGCGCAAGCGCGGAGGCACCGCGATGCCCGACGCGCGCAAATTGGCCCGGCGGCCGGCGCAGCTGGATCAAGTGCGTTTCACGACGACGACGGCGCAGTCGTCGGCGAGCTCACCACGTGCGAACGCACGGCAGTCGTCGAGCACGCACTGCGCCAGCTCGCCCGCGGGAAGATCGCGACGCTCGCGGAGCAGTCGGTCGAGACGCGCTTCCCCGTACAGCTCCCCGTCACGACGAGCTTCGATCACGCCGTCTGTGTAGAGGACGACTGCGGTGCCGTGCTCGAGCGACGCCCTCACCTCCTCGTACTCCTGATTCGGCTCGATCCCGAGGACGAGCCCTCGTGCCTCGAGGCCGGTGACGATTCCGTCGGCCCCGACGATCCGCGGCGGTGGATGGCCTGCTCCGGCCGCCGACACTTCACCCTTCATGCCGTCGATGAGCAGATAGACGAGAGTGATGAACTTCCCGGGAGCGATCTCGCCGACGATCACCTCGTTCGCAGACTGCAGGAAGTCCGCCGGCTCGGGATGCTCTCGCGCGAGCGAGCGGAACGTGAACTTCGCCATCGCCATGTCCGCCGCGGCTTCGATCCCGTGCCCCGTAACGTCCCCGACTGCCACCGCGAGTCGGCCGTCGCCGAGCTCCATGAAGTCGTACACGTCGCCGCCGACCTCGACGTGAGCCGACGACTCGTAGGCATCGCCGAGCTCGAGCCCCTGCAGCTCGGGGACCGAGCGCGGCAACAGCGAACGCTGCATCGTGTCCGAGAACTGCTTCTGCTGCTGGTAGAGCCGGGCGTTGTCGATCGCGAGGGCAGCCTGTCCGGCAATCGCGGTCGCCTGCTCGATCGTGTCCTGCGTCACCGGCAAGCCCGGCTGCATCGAGAGAATCGTCAGCGACGCCAGGACTTCCGCCGGGGTCGCGATCGGAAGGACGGCGGCGGTCCAACCTCGCTCGAGGAACGGGAGGAGCGCTGTTGCCGGAGGCCCGATCTCGGTCACGGACTCGACGGTGACCGCAAACGCCTCGCGCAGACGGAACAGACGCTGGATCGGGAGAGCTCCGAAAGGCTGTGGGCGATACAGCATGGAGTGCGCAGCCTCCTCGACCCGAGGCTCGGAAACCCTCATCGCCCGTGGGACCAGGTACTCGCGGCGCTCGTCGGGCATGCGAATGAGCGCGACGTCGACTCCGAGGATTTCCACGATGGTGCCGGCCACTGCCTCGAGCGTCGCTTCGAGGGACAGGCTCTGCGCGAACGAACGTGAGATCTCGTAGAGGGCGCGCACCTGCTTCGACGCCGCGCGTTCGGCTTCGAGGGCGCGTTCGCGCTCCTCTCCGAGCTGCTTCGCGCGCTCATGCAGCTGCGCGTTCTGCACCGCCACGGCCAGCTGCGCGGCGAGCGCAGCCAGCAGTGCCGACTCGTTCTCGGTGAGGACGCGGCCGGAGGGTAGGAACACACCGAGCAGCCCGATGACCTCGTCCCGCGCGAGCAGCGGCACCGCGATCGCGGCCTCGATCCCCGCCTCGGCCGCCGCGTCGGCGACGCCGGACAAACGTTGATCCGCGGAGACGTCGTCGACGACGAGCATCGCACGCGAGCGAAACGGGCCGAGCGTGAGATCGAGCAGCCGTTCGGCCAGCCGCGCGTGCGGGCCTGCGAGCCCGAGCCCCGCCGCTGCATACAGGCGATCGTCCTCGCGTAGGTAGACGGCCAGGCGGTCGGCATCGAGCAGCTCGCCGACGCGCGCGACCGCGGTCTCAAGCGTGTGCGCGAGCGACAATTGCGAGATCGCCTGGCCGACGACGCCGAGCAGCGCACGGGTGCGACCCAGCTCGAGCTCGACGGAGCGTGCGTGCATGCTCGCCCGCAGGGCGTGAGCAGCCCGAACGCCGAACGTTGCCAGCGTCGCTAGGTCGACGTCGCCCGCCTCGGTGTCCCTGCCAAAGAGGAGCTGCAGCGCGCCGAGCGGAGGCTGACCCAGTTGCAGCGTCGCCGAGAGCGTTGCGGCCCCGGGCAGGGCGGAGACGGTCTCGACGCTCACCGCGTGGCGGCCGACGAGCGCGCGATCGGCGGCTGCCTGCGCAGCGACGAGCGGCTGCGCACTGCCCGAGGCCCCGACCGAGGCGACGAGCTCGAGCTCGGCTTCAAGGCCGCGACGCCAGAGGAGGCCGGCCAAGGCACCGGTCGCGTCCGTCGCGAGTCGCGTGACCTGCTCGGCCGTTCGCAGCTCGTCTCCTCCGGCGGCGAGTGCCTCGCCGGCGAGACCGAGCACCGCCTCCGAGTCGGCCGCGGCGACCGGGCGCGCGAAGGCACGAATCACGAGCCCCGCCTGCCCGGCGGCGATCCGCGCGAGGCGGAGCTCGGGCTCCGCGAAGGCTGTCTCTGCGCGCATCAGCTCGAGGCTTCCCTGCACACGGCCGTCGAGGTGGACCGGGATCAGGACCGCGGCTCCCGCATGGACGCGCTCCGCGGCGCGCCGGGCACCGTCCGGGAGACGCTCGGGCGTCGACTCTTCGAGCGCGGGCACGTCCTCGAGGGGCAGCCGAGAGCCCTCGAGCTCGGCGGCCACGGCGGCCGAGTCCGTCACCACAGCGCAGGTGACGAGAGAGCGACGGGCTTCGTCGGCAACGCGCACGATCACGATCTCGGCGCCGGTGGCGCGGCCCGTCGCCTCGGCGAGGATGTGCAGCGCCTCCGAGAGACCCCGAGCGTCCCCGAGCGCCAGTCCTGCCTGGGCGAGCGCATGGAGCCCATCCTCAGTGAGCTCGGCCCCCCGGTTTTCTGGACGTACAGCCATCCCGACCCGACGCTAAGTATCCCGAAACCCTGGGGGAGGGGCACTAGACTCCACCCATGGCCCAGCCAGCCCGCCGCGTGGCGATGCCCCCCGAAGAACCTCCAGTCGACCCGGAAGCGATCGACCGGGCGTACCACTATCACCGCGCGCGGAGAAACGCCCGGGTGCGACGCAGCCGTGAGAAGGCGCACGCGAAGTTGCGCTTCATCGCCACGTTCGCGATCCTCGCGGGGCTGGCGCTGTTTCTGATGCTGACCATCTGGCACGAGATCCAGAGGGTCTTCGGGCTCTAGCTAAGGCAGGAGCGTTCGGGAGAACGGGCTCCAGGCCGACTGTTCCCACGAGGTTCCACCGCACATCGGGCAAGGCGGCAACGCGCGAACGATCGTGACCCCATAGCCGCAGTCCGAACAGTGGTATTCACCCTTCACGGACTGACCGGCAGCAAAGAACTCGACGAATTCGTCGGGCGCCACTTGCGAGGTAGTCGAGTCCCTCATCATCGGACCCCCTTAGAGTATCCCTCTCGGCACGATCTTCGTGCCGCCCCAATTTCCATCAGAGATCCGTGCAAACCCCTGAGTCCTACCCCCCGCCGGCGCCCGAAGAGGAGGACTGGCTGGCGCCTCAGCCCCGCCCGGCACGGGGCTTCGAGGACCTCTCCCGGATGGGACACACACTTACCTGGGTCTCAGGGCTCGTCCTCGCCATCTCTTCATTCACCGGCTGGTACGTGGGCTCGGGTGAGGGCCCGACGACAAGCGTGATCGGCTGGCACACGGGTGCGCTCGGGAAGCTCGTGTTCTTCATCGGCCTGGCAGTCCTGGCCCTCGTCGCGCTCAGGGAAGCGGGCATCGAGCTCCCGGCAACGGTCCCCGAGAGCCTCGTGATCATCGCGCTCGGCGCGCTCTCGACCGTCTTCGTGCTCATCCGCCTGATCAGCGTCCCCGACGAGTTCTTCGGTTGGAGGGGCCGCGGGATCGGAATCTTCATCGCGCTGATTGCCTCGCTCCTTGTCACCGCAGCCGGCCTCCTGCGAGCCGGCGACGAGCTTTAGCTACTGCTACTTCCCACCAGCTCCCTAGGTCGTAAACCGTCGCGTGCAGCTACGGACCAAAGCCGGAGGCTAAGACCTGGCTAAGCCGGGCTTAGCCGCATGCGAACTGATGCGGGCGCGGCCGCGAAGCGCCCGTGCCCGCACGGAAGGGAACAACCGACCAGCGAGACCACCAATAAGAGTGCGCGGGCTCCGCCCGCGCACGTTTCGCGCGAAGCGCCGCACCCAACACCCGCTCGAAAGCGCAGCTTTCGAGCGGAGCGGATCAGCGAAGATCAGGCCGGAACGATCTGCTTCGTCTGGTCGATCAGAGCGCGCAGGTCGAACGGCTTGCCGACGAAGCCCTGCGCACCTCGCTGAGCAGCCTCGCTCCCTGCGTCCAGCTGGCCGCTGAACATCACGACCGGAATCGAGCCCACGCCGTGGCGCTCCTGCACCCGGCGCAGCATCTCCCAGCCGTCGACCTGGGGCATCATCACGTCGAGCAGGATCAGGTCCGGCGCCTCGTCCTCGAGCGCCGCCAACCCGTCTTCCGCGTTCGCGGCCTCCCTGACGGCGTACCCCTCCATCTCGAGGTTGATCCGCACGACCTCGCGCACTTGCGGGTCATCGTCCACGAGCAGCACGAGCGGGCCGCGCGCGGGCTTGCCGGGGCCGCTGCGCTCGAGGAACGCCTCGAGGTCGTGACGCTTGTAGCGGCGATGGCCGCCGGGGGTGTAGAAGGCCGGCACGCGGCCGACGTCGGACCACTTGCGGATCGTGCTCTGGGCGACGCCCAGGAATTTCGCCGCCTGCCCGAGGGTCAGCCAGTCGTTCTCACCGGCAGCCGTTCGCCGGGATCCGGGGTCATGCGTGGCCACACCGCGAATCTACCCAAATATTCGCGTTCTTTACACCTCGCCTCAGGGAGTTATGGTCGAACCTGGGTTTCCGGTGGTCGGGAGGTGGATTGTCCGGTCCGAGGTGACCGTGCGACCGGTCTTCGGATTGTCCTGGATCGCCTGCCCGAGGGCGATGCCGAGCAAGAACACGAGCACCACGATCAGGACCCGGATGCCCCAGCGGATCAGCTCTCGGCGGCGTTGCTGGCGGCGACGCTCCGTCCGTTCGACCGGGGTCAGCGCGCTCACGGCGCGTAGTCGACTGCGCCACGCTGGTACAGGTGGAACGCGGCGTCTTCGACGAGTGCGAGGGTCCGCGGCCAACCCGGCGTCGCAGCATGTTCCGACACGGCATCGCGGACCCACGCATCTGCGCGGTCGTAGGCGATCGCAAGCTGTTCGACGGTGAACGTCTGGCCGACGCGCCGCCGGAGCTCGTCGGTCACGACTTCGAGCTGGGCGTTCAGGCGCTCGGCGGCAATGGGATCGCGCAACGCGACTTCGAAACGGCGGTACCCGTCTTCCCATTCGTGCCTGACTGCTTCGATCACCACGGCCACGGGCGAAGAACCTATCCGTTAGTCAGGCGAGCAAACAGCGGGCCACGGCGGATCGAGCTCCCCGAGGATGCGTTCCCCGAGCAGGTAGCCGGGCCGTGCGAGCGCGAAGGCGACGTGTGCGTGCAGGCATTTGAGGGTTCCGGCACCGGGCCGGGCGCCTCCGACACCGAGATCGAGCTCGGGTCGCAGCTCACGCTGCTCCGCGTGGGCGCGCTCGAGACTCGCGCCCAGGGTTGGATCGTCGGCAGCCGCCCGCGTCCACCGCTCGACACCGCCCGCTGCCTCCAGCCTCGAGACGGCTGCAACCAGCGACGGACAGGTGAGCCAGTACATCGTCGGGAAAGGCTCCCCGTCCTTGTCGTACGGGCTCTGCTCGGTGACTGTTGGGTGTCCGGAGGGACAGCGGACGACGACGCGCCTGAAGGCGCGCGGCGGCCTGCCTAGCTGGGCCTCGACGGTGGCGCGATCACTTTCCATCACCGTCGATCGTAGTGTGAGCGCGGCGCCAGGCCTGGATGCCCTTGACGATGAAGAGATGCTCGCCGGGGCGGATGTACCCGAGGCGTCGCGCCTCGCGTGCGAGCGCATCCGCGCTGGCGGAGGTATTCAGCCGTTGCTGAAGCTCGCGCTTCTCCGCCGAGAGTTGCGCCACTTCCGTGCGCCGGCCCGAGAGCTCGTGTCTCGTCTCGAGCCACGTGCGGAGAGGGTGGTAGTAGGCGTAGCCGATCAGCACGACGAGGACCACGGCGAGCCAGCGCCGCATGAGCGCAGCAGTTGGAGGTCGGCGGGAAACGCGCGCAGTCATGTGCGCGGCACCTTCGCCCAGAGGGGGCCCGATCCTCTAGAGGACGTCGACTTTGATGACGTTCGTCGAGCCCGGGATGTTGACGGCGGTCCCCGCGGTGATCACGACCGTGTCGCCTGTCTCGATCAAGCCGGCCTCCGTTGCCGCCTCCATCGAGCGGTTCCACAGATCCTCGACGTCCTTGCACTCGGGAATCCAGATCGGTGTCACACCCCACTCGATCGCCATCTGGTGCACCGACCACTGCTTGTGCGTCAGGGCGACGATCGGCCGGCGCGGACGAAGGCGGGCGACTGCAGAGGCGGTGCGGCCGGTGAACGTCGGCACGAGGATCGCCGCGGCGCCGAGCGCCTCCGCGAGGTCGCAAGCCGCGTTCGACATGGCATTGCCGATCGTCGGATCCTCGGTGGCCTCGGGAATCTGATGGCGATAGCCGAGCGACGGTTCGACGGCGCGCGAGATGCGGTCCATCGTCTGTACGGCCTGTACCGGGTACTCGCCCATCGCGGTCTCGCCGGAGAGCATCACCGCCGAGGTCCCGTCGAGGATCGCGTTCGCCACGTCGCTGGCCTCGGCGCGCGTCGGCTCCGGATGATGGATCATCGACTCGAGCATCTGGGTGGCGGTGATCACTGGCTTTCCACGTTCGAGAGCCTTCGCAATGATCCGCTTCTGCAGCAGCGGGACGAGCGCCGCGCCGATCTCGACACCGAGGTCCCCGCGCGCAACCATGACCGCGTCGGACTCACCGAGGATGTCGTCGAGCGCGTCGACCGCCTCCGACTTCTCGATCTTCGCGATCACGTGTGCCGGCGATCCCTCCTGCTCGATCAGCGCCTTGAGGTCGCGCACGTCGGCCGCGGAGCGCACGAACGACAGTGCGATGAAGTCGCATCCGAGCTCGAGCGCGAACTCCAGGTCCTCGAGGTCCTTGCGCGTCAGCGATGGAATCGGGATCGGCACGCCGGGGAGGTTCACACCCTTGTGCGACGTGACTTCGCCGCCGACGACGATGCCGCAGCGCGCACGGCCGGCCTCGACCTCGTCGACGCGCAGGCGGATCATCCCGTCGTTGATCAGCACCTCATGGCCGGGCCTGAGCACCCCGCCGATCGCAGCAGGGGCGATCGGCAGCTCGCCGTTGCGGGCGGCGCCGTCTCCGAGCACGATCGTGACCTCTTCACCCTGCAGCAGGTCGAGCGGCTGGGCCAGGCCGCCGACGCGGAACTTCGGGCCCTGCAGGTCGCCGATCAGCGCGAGCGGGCGGCCGACGTCCTCCTGGACGTCGCGCACGAGCTTGGCCCGCGCGGCGTGGTCCTCGTGCGTGCCGTGGGAAAGGTTCAGGCGCGCCGCATCCATTCCGGCATCGACCAGCGCGCGCAGCGTTTCGGGCGTCGAGCAGGCGGGGCCGACCGTCGCAACGATCTTGGTCCGGCGCGGCGCGACGGTTGGCATGCTCCTCAGGGTAGCGCCGGACCCTGTCAGCGTTCCGCGCGGGGGAACGCCTGCCACCCGGGATAGACCGCGGCCGCGCCGAGCTCCTCTTCGATCCGGAGCAGCTGGTTGTACTTCGCAACTCTGTCCGTGCGCGAAGGCGCACCCGTCTTGATCTGGCCCGCGCCCGTCGCGACGACGAGATCGGAGATCGTCGTGTCTTCGGTCTCGCCCGAGCGATGCGAGATCACGACGCCGTAGCCGTTCTCCCGTGCGAGCTCGATCGCCTCGAGAGACTCTGTCAGCGTGCCGATCTGGTTCAGCTTCACGAGAATCGCGTTCGCTACGCCGTCGTCGATCCCGCGCTGGAAGCGCTCGACGTTCGTCACGAAGAGGTCGTCGCCGACCAGTTGGATGCGATCGCCGAGTCGCTCCGTCATCGCCTTCCAGGCGCCCCACTCGTCCTCCGCGAGCCCGTCTTCGATCGAGACCACCGGATAGCGGTCGGCGAGCGTCGAGTAGAGATCGATCAGCTCGTCGGCGCTCCGGATAACGCCGCCCTCGCGCTCGAAGTGGTAGCCGCCGTCCCTGTACAGCTCGGTAGAGGCGGGGTCGAGCGCAATCGCAACGCGCTCGCGATGGCCGACCCGCTCTGCGGCTTCAAGCACCGCCTCGATCGCCGCCTCGGTCGAGTCGAGCTCGGGAGCGAACCCGCCCTCGTCACCGACGCCGGTCGAGAGGCCCCGCTCATGCAGCACGTCTTTGAGGGCGTGAAACGTCTCGGCGCCGATGCGCAGCGCTTCCGCGAACGAGTCTGCACCGGCAGGGACGAGCATGAACTCCTGGAGGTCGAGCGAGTTCTGCGCATGCGCGCCCCCGTTGACGATGTTGAGCATCGGCACGGGCAGGATGTGCGCGCTCACGCCGCCGATCCAGCGGTACAGCGACACCCCCGCGTCCGCCGCACCGGCCTTCGCGGTTGCGAGTGAGACCCCGAGGATCGCGTTGGCGCCGAGCCGCGACTTGTTCTTCGTCCCGTCGAGCTCGATCAGCCTGAGGTCGAGCGCACGCTGATCCTCCGCATCGAGACCGGTGACCGCGTCCGCGATCTCCGTGTCGACGTTCCGCACCGCGGTGAGCACGCTCTTGCCCCCGTAGGCTCGCGGGTCGCCGTCGCGCAACTCGACCGCCTCGAACTGTCCCGTCGAGGCGCCGGACGGGACCGCCGCCCTGCCTGTCGCGCCCGATTCGAGTACGACGTCGACCTCGACGGTCGGGTTCCCGCGTGAGTCGAGAATCTGCCGCCCGTGAACCCGGGCGATCGAGGACGCACTCATTCGAACTCCTCCTTGGCACGGTCGAAGTACCGATCCTGGTCCTGCACCCCGAGCGTGGAGAACGTCTTCCCCTCGCCGGCTGCGTAGTGCTCGGCACGCTCCACCCGCTCGACGAAACGACGCGACATTGCGCGCAGGGCCAGCTCTGGATCGACGTTCAGGCGCCGCGCCACGTTCACCGCCGCGAAGAGCACGTCGCCCATCTCGGCGAAGACGTGCGCGTGCGGCTCGGTCTCGGGCGCGGGCTCCCCCACGTCCGAAAGCGCTTCCTTCAACTCGCGCACTTCGTCCTCGAGATCGGCGAGCGCTCCTGCCGTGTCGGGATACTCGAAGCCGATCGCAGCCGCGCGGCGCTGCACCTTGCGGGCATAGAGCAGCGAGGGAAGCAACTCCGGAAGGTCGTGAAAGATGCCCTCGCGGTCCTCGTCCGTGCGCTTGATCTCCTCCCAGCGCTCGCGCACGCGCCCGGCGGTCTTCGCCTCGGCGTCGCCGAACACGTGGGGATGCCGGCGCACGAGCTTCTCGTGCGCGCGGCGGGCAACCGACTCGAGATCCTCGCCGCCGCGCTCGGCGAGCAGCAGCGCGAGGAAGTAGACCTGGAAGAGGAGGTCGCCGAGCTCGTCGGCGAGCTTCGCGTCGTCGCGTCCGATCGCCGCGTCGGCGACCTCGTAGGCCTCCTCGACCGTATGCGGGACGATCGTGCGCTCGGTCTGCTCACGATCCCAGGGGCAGTCGCGCCGTAGCCGTTCGGTCAGCTCCTGGAGGTCGACGAGCGCCTCGGCGAGCGACACTTACTGCGACGTGGTGGTGGTCGAGCCGGAGAGGGTCGCGCAGGGATCCGGGTTCGGCTGATAGCCGATCTGGTACTTGATGCCGGACTTGCAGTACTGCTTCTTCTTGTCGTCGACCCACTTCGTCATCGACTCGTTCTTGCGCTGCTGCTCGAGCTGCTGCTTGATCGAGGCCTGAACCTTGGCGAGCGGGGTCGACTTCGCCGGCTTGACGGCGGAGAGTGCCTGGATGATGTGGTAGCCGTACTGGGTCTTGATCGGCTGTGAGAGCTCGCCGGTCTTGAGCGAAAACGCCGTCTTGTCGAACGGGGGGACCGTCTGGCCCTTCGAGATCGTCAGCTTCCCGCCGTTCGAGGCAGAGCCAGGATCCTTCGAGTACTTCTTTGCAAGCGCCGCGAAGTTCCCGCCGGACTTGAGCTGCGCGTAAATGCTGTTCGCGAGCTCCTTCTTCGCGACGAGGATGTGCCGCACGTCACGTGTCTCTGGCTGGCCGTACTGCGACTTGTGAGAGGCGTAGTAGGCCTTCACCTCGGTCGGCGAGACCTTGATGGTGGCGGTGACCTTCTTGAAGAGCTCTTCGGAGATGATCTGGGCGCGAACTTCCTCCTTCGCCTGGTCCTCCGTCAGTCCCTGCTGCGTGAGTGCCTTCTTGTAGCGCGAGTCGCTGCCGCCGTAGAACTGCTTCTTCAGCTGCTCGATGCGCTTGTCGACCTGGTCGTCAGTGATCTTGATGCCCATGGCGTCCGCCTCTTGCGCGAACTCGGCACGCTGGATCAGGAAGGTGACCGCCTGGCCCTTGAGCTGCTCGTACTCCGTGGTGCCCGGCTTCGGGAAGGGACGCTTCTGCGCCGTGTAGCTCTTCTCCGCGCGGTCCATCAGCGCCTGGAACTCGGACTTCGTGATCGGCGTGGAGCCGACCACGGCAGCGTCGTCGCTCCCGAGCGTCGCCGTCGAGGTGCCGCCGCAGCCTGCGGCGACGAGCGCGAGCAATGTAAACGAAAGAAGAAAGAGTCGCTTCATGGAAAAAGCGCCATTTGCAGCGGATTCGTCACGCTGCCTGACGCGCGGCCAGTATAGCATCGACCAGTCGTAGTGCCTGCGGGAAACCGTCCTCGCGCAGCGACACCTCGTGGTTGGAGGTCGTGTACACCGCCGTGTCCACGCGACGGCGGAGGTCGCGCAGCTCGTCCGAGCCGAGCACCATCCGACCGATGGTCGCCTTGCCACCGCGGAAGACGAAGTAGTCGGCACCGGCGCGCGCGAGCTTGAGCTTCGCCTCCTGGATGAGGAAGAGATTCTCGACGGGCTCGGGCAGCGGGCCGTAGCGGTCAACGGTTGCCGCCTGCAGCTCGCGCACCTCGTCTTCGGAGTCGCTGAGCGCGAGACGGCGGTGCAGGTCGATCTTGAGCGCTTCGGACGCAATGTATTCGGGCGGGACGTAGGCGTCGACGCGCGCGTCGACCCGGACCGGGCGCGCGGCGACGCGGCGCTCGCCCGAGAGCTCCGCGACCGCCTCGGCGAGCAGCTCGACGTAGAGCTCGAACCCGAGCGCGGCCACGTGGCCGGACTGCTCGTCGCCGAGTAGGTTGCCTGCGCCGCGGATCTCGAGGTCGCGCATCGCGATCGCAAAGCCGGCGCCGAGCTCCGTGTGGTCGGCAAGCGTGGCGAGGCGTGCGCGGGCTTCGGGAGAGAGCTCCGACATGTCCGGGTAGAAGAGGTACGCGTGCGCGGTGACATCGGATCGACCGACCCGTCCACGGATCTGGTAGAGCTGCGAGAGACCGAGCTGGTCGGCTCGCTCGACGATCAGGGTGTTCGCCTGCGGGATGTCGAGCCCGGACTCGATGATCGTCGTCGAGACGAGCACGTCGGCGTCGCCCCGGAGGAAGGCGTGCATCTTCTCCTCGAGCTCGCGCTCGCGCATCTGGCCGTGGGCTTCGAGGAACCGAAGGCTCGGCACGAGCTGGCGCAGCTTCTCCGTGGCCTCGTCGATGGTGTCGACGCGGTTGTGCAGGTAGAAGGCCTGCCCGCCGCGCTCGATCTCGCGCTCGAGCGCCTGCTTCACGATCTCCTCGTCGAACTCGCTCACCGTCGTGCGGATCGGCCGCCGGCCTTCGGGTGGGGTCTCGATGATCGAGATGTCGCGCAGCCCCGAGAGCGACATGTGCAACGTGCGCGGAATCGGCGTCGCGCTCAGGGTGAGCACGTCCACCTCGAGGCGCAACGAGCGCAGGAGCTCCTTCTGGGCAACGCCGAAGCGCTGTTCCTCGTCGAGGATCACCAGGCCGAGCTCCTTCGGGATCACGTCACGGCTCAGGATCCGGTGGGTCCCGATCAAGACGTCGACCTTCCCCTCCTGGAAGTCGGCGAGCACCTGCTTGACCTCCTTCGGCGGCCGGAAGCGGGAAACCATCTCGACTCGCACGGGAAAGTCCCGATAGCGGTCGCGGAACGTGTGCCAGTGCTGCTCGGCGAGGATCGTCGTCGGCGCGAGCATCAGCGCCTGCTTGCCGTTGACGGCGACCGCGAACGCGGCGCGGATCGCGACCTCGGTCTTGCCGAAG
>DATMZV010000099.1:0-2000 GCA_035573355.1 Gaiellaceae bacterium
AATCGAACCAAGCCGATCGAAATCATCATGGCCTGCGAAGCAGGCCGGATTTCGACCGGCGGAGTGGGCGGTACTGGGCTCGAACCAGTGACCCCCAGCTTGTCGAGCTGGTGCTCTCCCAACTGAGCTAACCGCCCTTGCGGCCGGGCAGTTTAGCCGACGATGAGGAGGGAGGGATCGATCGGGATGCCGCGGTGGCGCAGCTCGAAGTGCAGGTGCGTGCCGGTGCACCACCCCGTGCAGCCCGCGAGAGCGATGCGCTCCGCCTGCCATACGTGCTCGCCGACGTGCACGAGCGGTCGCGACAGGTGGGCGTAGAGCGTCGAGTACCCGTCCCCGTGGCGGACGAGAACGACGCTTCCGTAACCCTCGTAACCGCGCACGAAGCCGACCTGCGTGACAACACCTTCGGCGGCGGCGCGAACGTCGAGCGAGCGCAGGATCCCGATGTCGAGCCCTGGATGCCAGCGGGCGCCGTCGTGGCCGAAGGGCGACGTGATCGTGCCTTCGGCCGGCCAGCGAAACGCCAGCTGCCAGCCCGCATCGGTATGCGCGGATGCAGCAGCCGGAAAGAGAAGCGCCACGAAGATGGCGCAGAGACCCCGCCTCATCGGCCGCGGAGCCTAGCAGGGCGGTCCTGATCAGCTCAGAAGATCTCGGGACACCATGGATGGCGGTCCCAGCGGAAGAGCGAGTCTCCACGCGCGATTGCGCCGTTCTTCACCTCGGCAAGCCGGCCCGCGCGGCGAAGCGAGGCGAACGAGACGCCGCCGAGCAGAGCGGAGCCGAGCGACTGCACTGGCAAGCGCAGGTCCGGCTCGTCCTTCGTGCGTTCGGCTCGGCCGCCCTCGAGCTTCCAGCGACCTTCGTTCCAGGGACAGAACTCGTCGGCGACCTCGAACACGATCGGTTCTTCTCCCTGGTAGGCACGTCCGGAGAGCGCGGCCCCGACGTCGATGAGACGCACCCAGAGTCCGTCACCCATGCGATAGCGCGCGCGTCGCGGTGTCGCGAGCAGCATGAAGAGCGCATGATCGGGTGGCAGGAGAGACGACTTGGTCGTCGCGATCCAGTCGATCGCGAGCAGGTACGCCCAGACGTCGCGGAGCGCTTCAGGCGTCGTGCCGAGGGCCTCGAGAACCCGGAGCTCTGCATTTGTCGTCCCGGCCTCGAAGCCTGGCTTGTGCCGGTACACCGCGTACGCCTCGAGACTGCCGTCGCGCTCGTAGGCGACCCAGCGCTTGGGGCCGGCGCCGTCGCGGCGCTCCTCCGGGTCGGCGATCTCGCGGTTTTCCCACCACACGCGACTCCGCGAGAACATGCCGGGCCACTCCGGCCTGATTTGCTCGAAGACCGGCGGGATCGCCTCGAGCGCTTCGTCGGCGTCGATCAGCCGCACTGTCCCTTGCGGCTCGAACGGCTCCGCGAACGAGTTGTGCTCGTGCGCAAGCGTGATCTCACCGCAGAACGACGCAAGCCCGTAACCGAAGCGGCCGTAGATCGTCTCCTCGGACGCCCAGAGCGCCGCAAGCGGCTCACCGCGCTCGTGAGCGTCGTCGAGTTGGGCGCGCATCAGCGCACGCAGAATTCCTCTTCGACGGTGCGTGGGAAGAACGCCCACGACGGTGACTCCTGCGGTGCGCAGGTCGCCGCCCGGAACGGTCAGGTTGAAGTCGAACGCTCCCGCGCCGCCGGCGACCGTCCCATCGGACCAGGCGGCGTGCATGCGCTCGAGGGTCATCTGATCGGCAAAGCGCTGCATGCGTTCTTCGTTCGCGACCATTCCGAAGTACTGGCCGATCGCGAGCACGCCTTCCGTGAACTCCCCTACGTCCTTGACCGGGCGGACTTCGAGCGTCATCAGAAGTCCTCCGGACAGAACGGAGGCCGCGGCGTGCGGAAAAGAGTCGTTGCCCGCTCGAGTGCGCCGGGCTCGAGCTCACGCACGCGCTCCGCCTCGGCCAGGCGATGGAAATCGAACGCACCGAGATAGGCGGAGG
>DATMZV010000100.1:0-2983 GCA_035573355.1 Gaiellaceae bacterium
ACCTGATCGGGTTCTTCAACATCGAGACGAAGCAGTCGCTCGACCAGTGGGGCAAGGGAATGGTGAAGTTCGTCCTCCACTTCCTGTTCCTGGCCGCGGGCGTCGCCTATCTGTCGCGGCGCTCGACGCTCTTCTACTGGAAGGCTGTCGGCGCATTGACCGTCGGCCTCGTCGTGAACGGCGCCTACGGCGTCCTGCAGCTGCTGGCGGCCCGCGCGGGGACGAACCTCGACCATGTCCTGCTCTCGCCGCTGACCGGCGGGGCGAGCTCGATCAACGTGTACGGCGCGATCGGCGGCACCGCCGTCTACAGGCCGAATGCGCTCACAACCGACCCCAACCATCTCGCCGTGATGATCTGCATCCCGCTGCTGACTTTGCTGCCCGTGTACCTGAGGCTCGAGCGCGGACACAGGATGCGCGTGCCGCTCGCGGCCGTGCTCGGCTTCCTCTTCCTCGTCATGCTCACGACGCTTTCGCGCAGCGGGCTGCTCGGGCTGCTCGTCGGGCTGCTCGTGCTTGCGATTCCGTACCGCCGTCGGCTCGTGTCACGTGCGCTCGTCGTGCCGCTGACCGCAGTCGCAGCGCTCCTCGTCGCAGTCGTGTGGAGCCGCCGCCACTACTTCGAAGTGCTGCTGAAGTCGCGCGTGCAGACGGGCGGCCGCTCCGAGAACGCACACTTCGCGGTGTACGACTTCGTTCCGCAGGTCATCCACTCGCACCCGTTGTTCGGGCTCGGGCTGAACACGTTCTCGGTGTACTACGAGTTCGTCACCGGCAAGTCGAACTGGGGCCCGCACTCGTTCTACGTCGCGCTCATCGTCGAGACAGGGCTCGTCGGCGCGGTCGTCTTTCTGCTCTTCCTCCGCTACCTGTTCCTTCGGCTGCGTGCCTCTCGTGAGCTCGGGCGGCGCTTTGCGGCCGAGGGACTGGCGCTCGCGCGGCGCGTGCGGCCGCTGGCGTGGGGGATGACAGCCGCCCTGGCGGGGACGATGGCGGCGAACTTCTTCTACTTGACGATGCAGTTCTATTACTTCTACGCGTTCGCGGTGCTGGTGCTCGCGCTGCCCATCGTGTTCGCGCGCAGAGAGTCAGGTTGAGGTCCGTCGACTTCACGTCGTTTGGTTCTGCGCGGAGCCTCGCGCGCATCGGCGTCGCCGTGTGTGTCGTACTGACGCTTGCCGTCACGCTTCGCTGGTTCTTTCACGACGCGCTGCCTGGCCAGGATCATTGGGCTTCGGTCAACTCGAGCCAGACCTACGCGGAGCGAACGTTCCCTTCGGACGAGTTCATCGGGAGCGGACGCGTGGCGGACGACGCGCGCCTGTGGATGCCCCGAGATGCGACCTATCGCATCCTGGTCGGTGCGAAGTACGAGAACTCGCCGTGGGGCTGGGCCGCGCCGAACTTCTTCGCGGGCTTCCTCTTCCCCCGTAAACGCGACGACACCGCCGCGAAGTGGGTTCTCTGTCTCGGCTGCGACGTGAGCGCTCTCGGCTCGAACTTCCACGTTCTCTCGGACGGCGGCAACGGTGTCGTTTTCGGGCGGCTCGGCGCATGACGGTTCGTGCAATCGTCGGGCTTGTCGTTTTCAATGTTCTGCTGGCGGCGCTGGGGAGTGCGGTTCTCTCCGCGCTTCGGCCCGCGACAACTCGGAAGCAACTTGTGCGTCTAATCGGCGTCTCGTACCTCCTCGGTGTGGCGGTCCTGATGGTCTCGCTGACCTTGCTGATCGTGCTCGGCATTCCGGTGAATCTGCTCACCACGGCGTTAACCGGAGCGCTTATCTTCGCCGCAGCCTGGCTGCTCGGAAGACGGAGACGCACACAGCAGGCCCCCTGTGCAACCGAGCCTGCAGTGCTCGTGTCGATCTGGGGCGCAGCTCTCCTCGCTCTGCTCGTGGTCTCTTTGGAGGCCGTCTTTCGCAAGGGTCGCCTCCAGGGCTTGATCGAGTTCGACGGCTGGGACTCGTGGGGTCCGAGGGCCAAGGCGCTTTACCACTTCGGCCACCTCGATCCGCACTTCCTCGCCTCCCTTCCGGGCGGCTCCTACCCGCCCGGCCTGCCTGCGTTGCTCGCCACTGGCTTGCACGCGATCGGATCCGCGGATGTCGTCACGCTGCACCTGCAGTACTGGTTCCTCGGGGTCGGCTTCGTGGCGGCACTCCTGGGGCTCCTCGCGACGCGGGTGACGCCGCTCCTGCTGCTGCCCTTCGTGTCGATGGTTTTCGTCCTGCCCGACATCCGCAGTCGCTCCGTGGACATGTACGGGGACCTGCCGCTCGGATTCTTGGTCGCGACGGCGGCGCTCCTCGTCGCCCTCTGGCTGGAAGAGCGGCGGGAGTGGCAGTTGCCTGCCGCTTCGCTCCTCGTGGCGGCAGCGGCGCTCACGAAGCGCGAGGGCGTGATCCTCGCCGGCTGCGTCGTCATCGCGGGTCTGGTCGCATCGTCGGACCGCGCGCGCAAGGATTGGCCTCGTCTCCTCGCGGTTCTCCTGACCGCCGTCGGGGCGACCGTCCTGTGGCAGATCTGGTTGCGGGCCAAAGGGCTTCCGAGCAACGGGCCCTCTGGAGGCCTGCATTTCCTCACTGACCTGCGACGCGGCTGGGACTCGCTTCACGTCGTCACGAACAATCTCTTCACGTTCGATCTCTGGCTGCTGTCGCTGACGATCGCGATTGCAGCCGCCGGGCTGTGCCTGCTCGTGCGGGCCTGGCGGCTCGCGCTGTATCTCGCGTCGCTGATCGTGGCCTGTGTGCTCGGCTGCGCGGTGATCCTCTGGTCCGATCCCAACCTCCAACTCACGGACGTCAACGTCGTCTCACGGCTCGTCGGGACGGTGGCCCTGACCGTTGTCGCGATCACTCCGCTCGCACTGCAGCGTGCGTGGGACGCCGGTGAGGGCCCGAGTCGGGAAGTCGCGGTGCGAAGGGTGCCTGCGTGGCAAGCAGCTTTGGCGTGGGGACTCGTCGTCGCGGCGGCGA
>DATMZV010000101.1:0-5533 GCA_035573355.1 Gaiellaceae bacterium
CTACGTGCGCCCGACCGAAGACGAGATGGTCGAAGCGTCGCGCGAGGGGGTTCGCATCGCAATCGCGCGCGGCGTCACCTCCGTCCACGACAAGGACGGCTGGCTCGGCGCGCTCGGGGTCTGGCAGCGCCTCCGGGACGAGGGCTCACTGCACATCCGGATCTGGCAGTCGATCCCGGCCGACCAGGTGAGCGACCTCGAGGCCCTCCACCTCTCGAGCGGTTTCGGCGACGACCTCGTGCGGATCGGCTACCTGAAGACGTTCATGGACGGAACACTCGGCTCGCAGACGGCCCGCATGCTCGACGGCAGCGGCGTGCAGATCACGAGCAAGGAACAGCTGGCGGAGATCATCCGCCGCGGTGCCGCCGCAGGCCTGCCCGTCGCCGTCCATGCGATCGGCGATCTCGCGAACCGTGACGCACTCGACGCCTTCGAGGAGACGCGCGCTACCTGGCAGCCGCTCGGCCTGCGCCACCGCATCGAGCACGCGCAACTGCTCGCAGCCGAAGACCTGCCGCGCTTCGCCGAGCTCGGGATCGCCGCATCGGTCCAGTTCAGCCACGCCCCATCCGACCGCGACCTGGCCGACCGCTTCTGGGGCGGCAAGACCGACGGCGCCTACGCATACCGCTCGCTCTGGGACTCGGGCGCCCTCCTCGCAAACGGCTCCGACGCACCGATCGAGGAGCTCGACCCCTGGGCCGGGGTCCGCACCGGCGTCCTGCGCACGATCGACGGCCGCGACCCCTGGCATCCCGAGCAGCGACTCACACTCGAGGAAGCCCTCATGGCGACCACCGTCAACCCCGCCTGGCTGGCGCGCGACGAGCATCGCCGCGGCAAGCTCCTGCCCGGCTACCTCGCCGACCTCGTCGTCCTCGACCGCGACCCGTTCGACGTCCAGCCGGAAGCGTTGGCGGACGTTCGCGTCGTCGCCACGATGCTCGGCGGCCGCTGGGTGCACAACCCGCCGCCCTGGGATTGACAACCCGCGGCGCGATGTAAGACGATCGCGCGCGGGGTACTTCTAACGCAGGAGGGCGTCCTCCATGGAAGCTGGCTCGGTTTCCGGATCCTTCGATCGCTTGCGGGTGCACTCGATTGGCCTGCCGCAAGTGCTGTTCCAGTCGATCACGCACATGGCCCCTGCGGCCGCCGTCGCGTACTCGATCTACATTTCGGTGCCGTTTTCACGCCAAGCGCTGGTTCTCTCTGTCTTGCTCGCCTTGGTCGCGTGCCTCTGCGCGGCAACCGCGATCGGACAGCTCGCGAAGCTCGAGCCTTCGGCCGGCGGCCTCTACGCCTACGCCGCTCGCTCGCTCGGCCCGGGGGCGGGGTTCAACGTGGCCTGGCTCTTCATCCTCTTCGAGCCGCTCGTCGCCCCTTTTCTCTACCTGGAGTTCGGCTGGGCGATGCGCGAGGTGATGTCGAGCGAGGCCGGCTGGCACTGGTCCGGCCAGTGGGTCCTCTGGGTCTTCGTCATGGCCGCGATCGTCTTCTTGCTCACCTACCGTGACATCCGCATCTCGACGACGGCGGGCGTCATCCTCGGCGCCTTCGAGATCCTGGTCTTCGGAGCGCTGGCCGTCTGGATGCTCATCTCGAACGCCGGCGACCTGAACCTGCAGCCGTTCAACCCCCACCACGCGGTCGACAGCTGGAACGGCGTCTTCCGCGGCATGGTCTTCGCGATCCTCGCGTTCATCGGCTTCGAAGCCGCAGCCCCCTTGGGTGAGGAGGCGAAGCACCCGCGCTATACGGTCCCGCGCGCCGTGATCGGGTCGGCGGTCGCGATCGGCCTCTTCTACATGCTCTGCGCGTATGCGTGGGTCTTCGGCGCCGGCTTCAACACCTTCGTCGACCAGGCAACCGGGGCGGATCCGTGGCGCGCACTCGGCAAGACCTTCTGGGCAGGCGGGTGGGTGCTCATTTTCCTCGCGATCTGCAACTCGATCGCCGCGAACTCCAACGCAGCCGTCAACGCCGCAACGCGCGTCTTCTATGCACTCGCGCGCAACCGGCTCGCACCGCGGCCCCTCGCGCGCACGCATCCCGAGTACAAGACGCCGTATGTCGCGATCGTCTGGATGACGATCTTCGCAGTCGTACTGTCGCTGCTACTGGGCTGGAAGTGGGGGCCACTCGTCGGCTTCGCCTTGATCGCGACGCTGGCGGTGATCGTGGTCGTCATCGTCTACATCATCATCTGCATCGGCTGTATCTGGCACTACTGGACGAAGCGCCGCTCGGAGTTCAACTGGTTCCTGCACGGCATCGTTCCGGCTGCAGGTGCAGTGCTCTTCTTCTTCCCGCTCTACTACGAGTACGTGAAGTTCCCGCCGACCTACCCGATCAAGTACGCGAACTGGGTCGCGCTCGGCTGGATCGCCGCGGGGATCGTGCTGACCATCTTCCTCTATGCCCGCTACCCGGACCGGCTGCGTGACATGGATCGCGTGTACGTCGAGGACGAGACGATCAAGCCGGACACGGCTCCCGCGGGCGCGCCGGCGTAATGGCGGTCGCGGTCGACCACCGGATCGGCCGTGACGAGATCATCTGGGCGTTCGGGCCCGACCTCGAGCCTGTGCTCGAGGTCGAGCCCGGCGTGACGGTCACGTTCGAGACGAACGACTGCTTCACCGGGCAGATCACCTCGGAGGACGACCTCGTCACCGAGATCGACTTCGACCAGGTCAACAGCGCGACCGGCCCGGTCGCGGTCAAGGGTGCCGAGCCGGGCGACTCGCTCGTCGCCGAGATCCTCGACGTGCGCCCGGTCGAGGTCGGCTTCGCCTGCCTGATCCCCGGCTTCGGCCAGCTGATCGACCAGGTCCAGTCGCCGGTGACCCGGCTGTTCCGCGTTAAGGACGGCTGGATCGAGATGAACGACCGAGTCCGCTTCCCCGCCCGCCCCATGGTCGGCGTAGTCGGCGTCGCGACGGACGGAGAGACGCTCACGAACGGGCTCGCCGGCCGGCACGGCGGCAACCTCGACGACCACCTCCACGGGAAGGGGGCGCGCATGTACTTCCCCGTGCGCCAGCCCGGTGGGATGTTCGCCGTCGGCGACATGCATGCCTCGATGGGCGACGGCGAGATCTGCTTCACGGGTGTCGAGATCGCCGGTGAGGTCGACATCCGCTTCGATCTGGTCAAGGGAAAGCAGGGAACGTGGCCGGTGACGGAGTTACACGACCGCTGGCTCCCCCACGCGACCGCCGACGACTACGCCGAGGCGCTCGAGCTCTGCTCGGAAGAAGCCGCGAAGCTCCTCGTCGACGAGTGGGGCTTCACCGTGGAGGACGCGTTCATCTTCCTCTCGGTCGCCTGCGACGCCGGCGTCGCGCAGGCCTGCAAGCCTGCCCCCGGCTTCGGGACGATCGCACGCTTCTCGATCCCGAAAATCGAGGCTACGCCCGGGCCTTTCAAGAGCTGACTACAATTCCTGAAGCGATGCGCACCATGAATCCCGTCCACGAGTCCACGTCGTGCGCGGTTGCGGCCTGTGCGGCGATCATCGGCGCCAAGTGGACGGCCCTCCTTGTCCACGACCTCTCGGAAGGCCCGCGCCGCTTCTCTCAGCTCGAGCACTCCTGCGCCGGTATCAGCCCACGGACGCTTTCAGAGCGCCTGCGCGCACTCGAGGACGAAGGGATCGTCCTGCGGGAGAGCTACGCCGAGTCGCCGCCGCGGGTGGAGTACGAGCTCACGGACAAGGGCTCCGCGCTGCTGCCGATCATCGAGGAGATGCGGCTGTTCGGTCATTCGTATCTGACCGACGCGTAGCCCAGTCGGGCTCGGCCCACAACTTCACGAGCTCCACGATCGTCGCCGCTGAAGCGGCCATGTCCTGAACCGACGCCCACTCGAGCACGGAATGGAACTGGTGCGCTCCGGTGTAGATGTTCGGGGTCAAGAGGCCGCGCGCGCTCAACATGGAGCCGTCGGTGCCGCCTCGGATCGGCTCGCGCCACGGCTCGAGCCCGGTTCTTCGGGCAGCCTCGTCCGCCGCCTCGGTCACGGCGGGATCGGCGTCGAGGAACTCCTTCATGTTGCGGTAGCTCTCCTCGACGGTCACGGTCACCGTCGCGCGCGGCTCCTCGGCTCCGACCTCGTCCGCGAGTGAGCGGAGGAGCTTTTCGTGCTCGGCGAGCTTCTGCGCATCGAAGTCGCGTGCGATGAACCGAAGCTCGGCCTCAGCAGTCGTGCCGGTGATTCTCGTCGGGTGGACGAACCCTTCGCGTCCCTCGGTCGTCTCGGGCGAGCGGTCGTCCTGCGGGAGCCGCTCGACGATGTGCGCCGCGAGCTTGATCGCGTTCACCATCTTGTCCTTCGACGTGCCGGGATGGACGCTGTGTCCTTCGATGCGGATCCGCACCTCGGAGGCGGAGAAGGTCTCGTCGTCGATCCGGCCGATCTCGGAGCCGTCGAGCGTGTACGCGAAGTCGGCGCCGAACCTTTCGATGTCGAAGTGGTCGACGCCTCGGCCGACCTCCTCGTCGACGGTGAAGCCGACGCGGATCGGTGCATGGTCGATGTCGGGATGAGCCGCGAGGTACGCGACCGCACCCATGATCTCGGCAACGCCGGCCTTGTCGTCGGCACCGAGCAGCGTCGTGCCGTCCGTGGTGACGATGTCGTGGCCCTTGCGCTCGGCGAGAATCGGGTTCTCGCTCGCGCGGAGCACCTTGCGCGGGTCGCCCGGAAGCACGATGTCGCCGCCGTCATAGTCGCGGACGACCTGTGGCTTCACGTTCGTGCCCGACTCGTCGGAGCTCGTGTCCATGTGCGCGATCAGTCCGACCGTCGGCCCGCTCGACCCGGGCAACGTCGCGAAGACATAGCCATCCTCGGTCAACTCGACATCCTCGAGGCCGATCTCGCGCAGCTCGTCCGCGAGCAGCTTGCCGAGGTCGAGCTGCTTCGCCGTGCTCGGGTACGTCTCGGAGTCCTCATCCGACTGCGTGTCGACCTGGACGTAGCGCAGGAACCGCTCGAGCACGTCGTCCGCGACCTCAGCCGCGATCGGCGTCGGGTAACGCGGGTCAGCCAAGTGCGGCGAGACTCCGGTAGAGCTCCGACGCAGCGGCAACCGCCCGGTCGATGTCCTCGACGCGCAGCCGCTCGTTCGGCGAGTGGACGTTGCTCTCGCGCAGCGCGAAACCGGTGCCGATCGTCGGGATTCCCTTCGCTGCCAGCGCGGGATAGATCGGCAGCGTGCCGCCGACCCGCACGAGCAGCGGCCGGACGCCGGTCGCCTTCTTGAAGGCCTCCATGCCCAGCTGGATCGCAGGCGAGTCGGCCGAGAACACGCCGGGTGCCGCAGAGTTCTCGCGGATCAGCTCGACCTCGGCCGAGTCGGGCACCGCGCCCCGGATCAGCTTCGCGACGGTCGTGGCGATCGTCTCCGGATCCTGACCGGGTGCGAGCCGAATCGTGAAGCGCGCCTCGGCCTCCACGATCAATGTCGTATTGACGAACTCGGGCTTGCCGCCGCGAATGCCGTTCACGTCGAGCGAGGGCTCGG
>DATMZV010000102.1:0-18828 GCA_035573355.1 Gaiellaceae bacterium
CCGGATCCCGGAGGGCAAGCACTTCTGCATGTACGCGCTCCAGTCGGTGCTGCCCCTCCTGCCTGCGAAGCAGCGTCGGCTCCCGGATTCGGACTGGCTCGAGCAGGACTCCCTCGTCTGCTGCCCCGACCCCGACGAGCGTGTCGTGATGCGGATCGAGCGAATCGGCGAACGTGTACTGCGCACCGAAGACCTGACGTGAGCGAGGACGGGCGGCAGCTCGGGCTCGGGCTGCAGACAGACAAGAGCCCCGGCGACTACGGTCCGCTCGCGCGCATGGCCGAGGACGCGGGCTTCGACGTCGTCACGACGTTCAACGACCTCTGGTTCCAGCCGGCGCTGCCTGCGCTCCTCGAGATCGCCGCCGCGACGACGCGCGTGCGAGTCGGGCCGTCGTGTCTCAACCCGTTCACCGTTCATCCCGTGGAGATCGCGGGTCAGACGGCGATGCTCGACGCGACGTCGAACGGGCGAGCTTTCCTCGGGCTTGCGCGTGGCACCTGGCTCGAGCCGCTCGGTCTGGATCAATCGAATCCGGTCACCGCCATCCGCGAGACGTGGGAGATCGTGCGTCGCCTGCTGGCGGGCGACGACTCGGGCTTCACGGGTCGCAGGTTCTCGCTGCCGCAAGGGCAGCGGCTTCGGTTTCCGATCCTGCGGAACGAGGTGCCGCTCCTCGTCGGCACGTGGGCTCCGCGACTCGCGGCCTTCGCCGGCGAGGAAGCTCACGAGCTGAAGGTCGGCGGTAGCGCGAATCCGGACGTCGTCGCGGTGCTGCGCGAGCGGATCGCGAATCCCGACGTCGGCATCGTGCTCGGTGCGGTGACGGTCGTCGACGACGACGGTGCACGCGCACGGCGCATTGCGCGCCGCGAGGTCGCGATGTATCTCGCAGTCGTCGCCGAGCTCGATCCGACCGTCGAGGTCGACCCCGGGCTGATCGCACGGGTCCGCGAACACGTCGACGCGAAGGATCACGCCGCCGCCGGCTCGTTGATCCCGGACGACCTGCTCGACCGGTTCTCCTTCGCCGGGACACCGGACGAGGTGGCTGAACACGCAGAAGCCGTCTTCGCCGCGGGCGCCAGGCGCGTCGACTTCGGCACGCCACACGGAGCACCCGAACGGCGCGGCGTCGAGCTGCTCTGTACCGGCGTCCTACCGCGGCTCCGCGTCGCGGTCTAGACCACCTGCGGCTCGGGCACGAGGCGACCCTCGGCAAAGCGCCCGGGGTCGAGGATGCCGAGCGCCTCGTCCTCTCGCCCCTCGAGCACGGCCTCGGCCAGGATCCTTCCGACCGCGGGCGCATGCATGAAGCCGTGACCGCTGAAACCGGCAGCGACCCACACCCGGTCGCGCACGCGGCCGAGAATCGCCTGGTGGTCGGGCGTCACGTCGTACAGACCCTCGACGAGCTGTGGCAGGGCCACGTAGACCAGCCGCGGCAGAAGCGCCTCGCGCGCCTCTCTTACCGTCGCGCGCCAGCCTTCCGAGTCCGTCTCCGGCTGACCGTGCGCACGGAGATCGCTCGCGAGCAGACGTCCGTCGGCCAGTTGCTTCGCTGCAAACCGGAGCTCGGCCGAGATGACCAGAGGCTCGAGCAGTCGCTCGGCGATCGGATCGCTGAAGAAGAGGTAACGGGCTTCTGCACGGATGGGAAGCTCGGGGAGGAGATGCGGCGTGTCGACACCCGCCGCGATCACGACCGCCCCCGGCTCGAGCCGGTCTCCGCTCAGCAGTGTGACCGCGCCGTCGTCGCCGACGGCCTGCACGTCACCGAGTTGCACGTCCGCCAAAGCCCCGAAGGCCTCGACGATCGACTGCGGCCGGTCGAAGTAACCGTCGTCGGCGTTCCACGCACCCCCGGCCACGGTTGCGACGTCGAGACCGGGCACGAGCTCCGCAGCATCGCCGGGTGTCACGATGCGCGACGAGACGCCGAGGCTGTTCTGTAGTCGAACGTTCGCACGCAACTTGCCGAGCACGTCCTCCGAGTGCGCGAGAAAGAGGTAGCCGCACGCGCGAAAGCCCGGATCGAGTCGCATCTGCAACCGCTCCCGGACGTCGGCGTAGAAGTCCATGGACTGACGCGCGAGCGTGCAGTTGACCCGTGTGCCCCATTGCTGGCGTAGTCCACCGGGCTGAACGCCCGAGGCGCCCGCGCCGATGCCGGCACGATCGAGCACGGTCACGGACGCACCGCGCTGGTCGAGGTGATAGGCGATTGACAACCCGACGACGCCTGCGCCGATGATCAGAACGTCGGGCTCGGCCGGCACGACGCGAGCCTAGACCGTCTGCAGTGCGTCCAGCTCGTCGAGGCTCGGCGCATT
Source organism: Gaiellaceae bacterium (assembly GCA_035573355.1). GTDB lineage: Bacteria > Actinomycetota > Thermoleophilia > Gaiellales > Gaiellaceae > 3-1-20CM-4-69-9. The sequence goes on from DATMZV010000102.1 coordinate 2,334, forward strand.
TCGGATCGACGGGCTCAGCGTTCCCCACAGCGCCAGCACGAGACCGAACACCGCGAAGACGGCGATCGCCGTGCGCTCCGACGCGTAGGTCAGCACCACGCCCGCCGTGAGCGGGCCGAGCGGCGTGATGAGCTGCGAGATGGTGCTCCTGACGCTCTCGACCCGGCCGAGCAATCGGTCCGGGGTCATGGCGATCCGGTAGCCCTCGACAACCGAGTTCGTCACCGGGATCACGACGGCCACCGGGAGAATCGCTGCGGTCAGGACGTAGACATTCGGCCAGACGAGGAACACCGCGCAGCCGAGCCAGGCCCAGAGTTCCAAGCGCAGAATCGTCCGCATCGAGAAGGTGCGGCGGAAGAGGGGCGACGCCAGCGAGCCGAGCAGCAGGCAGGCGCCGAACGAGGCCGTGAGCAAGCCGATCTGACCACCCGTCAGGCCCTGGCTCTTGCCGATGACGACGAGAGCAAAGAGCAGGCCCGCCCCGGCGAAGTTGCCGAGCCCGTAGACGAACGCGCAGCTGCGGAGGAACGGCCGGTCCCAGAGAAAACGGAAGCCTTCGGCGACCTGCGTTCGAAGTCTCGATGCGTCGACGGCGCGCTCCTCCTGGAACGGTGTCCGCATCGCGAGAATCGAGACGAACGAGAAGGCGTACGAGACGGCGTCGAAGACGAACGGCACGGCACGGCCGAGCCCGAAGAGCGCGCCCCCGATGGGCGGTCCCGCGAGCGTCACCGTCGCCTCACGCGCCCCGCGAGCTCCGACGGCGGTAGGCAGCTGGTGGAGTGGCACGACAGCACGCAGGGCGCCCGCCTGCGCGGTGCCGAAGAACGTCGACCCGGTCCCCTCGACGAACGCAACGATCGGAATCGGCCAGAACGCATGCGGGTCGAGGAGGACAATCGCGACGAGACCCGAGATTGCGAGAGCGCGGACAGCGTCCGCGGCGATCATGATGTGCTTGCGGTTCCAGCGATCCGCTGCGATCCCGGCGAAGAGGCCGAAGAGCGCGGCAGGAAGAAGCCGCGCGAAGCTCACGAGCCCGGCCTTGGCAGGCGAGTGCGTCACGGCGAGGACGAGCAGCGGGTAAGCAATCGATGTCGACGCGGTGCCGATGGTCGAAAGGAGCCGCCCCGTCTCGAGCAGCACGAAATCGCGGTTTCGCCACAACGGAACCGTGCTCATTCGCCTAGCGTTTCACGCGCGTCGGAAGCGGAGGGCGACTCGGGGGAGAGCCGCCCTCTCGGGGAGAGCGGGACCGAGGAGGCGGTGAGCCTCGTTGAGAACCTCGAGTTGCGGCACCCGGATCCCCGTAACGGTCCTCGCCTTGCCTCGGGATCGTCTCGAACCGGTCGGACGGCCTCTTCGACGGGAAGCGCTCAGGCCAGGTGCACGAGTGTGGCGCCGTCGGCCGAGTCGGGCTCGTAGCGCTCGACGAGCGCATGGTCGTCGAGCTCGACCCTGACCGCGGCGCGAAGGACGCCGGCGCCACGGCCGTGGATTACGTGCACCGTCTGCAGGCCCGCAAGAGCGGCGTCGTCCACGAGGGAGCGAACAGCCTCTCGCGCCTCCTGTGCCGTCGTACCGCGCACGTCGAGCTGATCGGAGACATCGGCGCGCGAGGCGGCAACGACACGAACAGCCGGCTCGGCCTCCGCTGCCGGCACTCGATGGCGGTCGGGCGCGAGCCGCGCGACCGGTACGCGCACGCGCAGGCCGCCCGTACCGATCACCTCCGCCTCGTCGCCCTCGAGCGCCGCGATCGTGCCGCGCACGCCGAGCTCGAGCGCAGTCACCGGATCGCCGGGCGCGAACGGCGCAGTCGGCGTCAGCGGCTCGTCGAGCCGGCGCAACATCTCCTCCGTCTGCTGCACGAGCTCGACAGCGGCGCCGAGCCGCCGGTCCCTGCCTCGCTCCGCTGCGTTTGCTTTTGCGGAGACTCCGCGCTCCCGCTCATGGCGTCGGGCGGCGCGCAGCTCTTCGCGGAACCTCTGCAACTCCTGCCGGGCTTCCTCGAGCTCGCGCCGCGCTTCGTCGACCGCCAGTTCGCGTTCGTGCGCCGCGGAGGCGCGGACCTTCTCGATCTCACCGGCAAGCAGCACTTCATGCTCGCGGGCGCGTTCCATCGCCTCGACGGCCTCGGCTTCGCGACGCAGCGCGACGTCATGCGCTTCGGTCGCTGCTGTCGCTGCCGCCTGCGCCTCTGCCAGGAGCGCCGCGACGCGCAACTGCTCGGGCGACACCCGGCTCCGCGCATCGGCAACCAGCTCGGCATCGAGGCCCAGGCGCTGGGCCATTCTCAGCGCCTGCGAGGTCCCCGGCCGGCCGAGCATCACCTCGTAGAGGGGTGCATAGGTTTCGGCATCGAAACCGGTGGCCGCGTTGGCTGCACCGTCCGTCGCGCTCGCCCACTCTTTGAGCTCGGGATAGTGCGTCGTCACGACCGTGAGCCTTGCCTGCGCGATGAGCCGAGCGACGAGTGACTGCGCGAGCGCGGATCCCTCCACAGGATCCGTTCCCGCCGCGAGCTCGTCGAGCAGGACGAGCGACCGCGCCGTCGCAGCGCGGAGGATCTCCACGATGTTCCGCAGATGCCCGGAGAACGTCGAGAGGCTCATCTCGATGGACTGTTCGTCGCCGATGTCTGCGAGCACCTCGTCGAACACGGGCAGCTCGGCCGTGACCGCCGGCGGGCGCAGTCCGGATTGATGAAGCAGCGCCGCGAGGCCGAGTGTCTTGAGCGCCACCGTCTTCCCGCCGGTGTTCGGCCCGCTGATGACGAGTGCGCGCATTTCGCCGAGATCGAGGTCGATCGGGACCGCCTCCGCAGGGTCGAGCAGGGGATGCCGCGCTCCGACCAGCCGCACCGCGTCGGCTGCGCGAACCTCCGCGCCGCGCCAGCGTCGCGAGAGAACCGCGCGAGCGAGCGCAACGTCGACCTTTCCGGTCGCCTCCACGAGCACCGTAAGAGCGGCGGCATGCTCGCCGAGCCGCGCCGAGAGCTCGCGGACGATCCGCTCGACTTCTTCCCGCTCGGCGCCCGCGGCCTCTGCGAGCTCGTTGTTGAGCTCGACGACTGCGAGCGGTTCGACGAAGAGTGTCTGTCCCGAGCTCGACGCGTCGTGCACGATCCCCGGCACCTTGCTGCGTGCACCGATCTTCACGGCCAGCACCGGCCGCCCGCCGCGCTCGGTGATGAATGTCTCCTGCAGGAAATCGCGAAGCGAGCTCGAGCGGGCGAGTTTCGTCAGCTCCTCGACTGCTCGGTGACGTCCTTTGCGCAGCTCGGCACGAAGCTTCCGTAGCAACGGAGATGCGTTGTCGCGCAAGTCGGAGCCGTCCTCCTCGACGGCGGAGGCGATCGCAGTTGCGACGGGCGCGAGCGCGGGATCGATCGGTTCGAGCAACGCGCGGAGCTGCTTCGCCACGACACTCGTGACCAGCGTCTCTCGTGCGGCCAGCGCGACGTTCACGGACCTCGCGATCCGGTGCAACTCGTCGATGCGCAAGCTGGCCCCGAGCGCAGCGCGTTCGGCAGCGTCACGCACGTCGTCGATTCCGCCGAGCGAAGGTTCCGCGCTCTCGTCGTAGAGAGCGATTCCCTCGTTCGTCAATGTCTGCAGTCGCGCGACCTCATCTGCATTCGGTGACGGTTCAAGCGCGTGTGCAAGCGACGCCCCATGCTCGGTTTCGGTAGCGCCCGCCAGCCGGCCGAGAATCGTCGGGAACTCGAGCACCTCGAGCGTATGCGCGTCCACACTTGGACGGTAGCTGGGTCCAGCCGTTCTTTAAAGACTCGTTGGGCCGGCTCCGAGTCGAGACACCGCGAAAGCCACGACCTGCTCCGCGCCGAAACGCTCTTCGAGGGCCCTTGCGCAATCGTGTGCGGCAGACCGTCGCGCCCAGACGATCACGGTCGGCCCGGATCCGGAGAGCGTCGCGCCGAGCGCACCGTCGGGAAGCGCCTGCCGAACTTCGGTGAGAAGCGTCGACCTGTACGGCTCGTGCAACCGGTCGTCGAGCGCTGCGGCGAAGAGTCCCTCCGATTCCGAGGCGAGCGCTGCGCCGAGCAGTGCCGCCCGGCCGGCCGTGAACGCTGCGTCGCCGTGCGTGACCTGCTCGGGGAGAGCGGCTCGCGACTCGGCGGTGAGCACGCGCGTTTCCGGAACGATTCCGATCGCCACCGCGGGAACGTCGTCAGCCACGCGGGCGATGCGGTTCTCCCACGTGAGACAGACGCCCCCTGCCAGGGCCGCCGCGAGATTGTCGCCGTGACCTTCGAGGTCGACCCCGGTCGCGAGCAACGACTCGGGATCGGGATCGACGCCGGCAGCCAGCGCACCGGCGACCAGGCCGAGCGCGACAACTGCAGCGCTCGAACCGAGGCCGCGCTCACGTGGAATGCGATCGACGAACTCGAAGCGGCGCCCGGCAGGCGGAGCAAGCCGTGCGAACGCCTGGATACCGAGATGGGATTCGTCGGGTGTGCCCTCGCCGTCGCTCACCTCCAACTCGTTCCACAGGTCGAGCGCTACGGCCGCGCAGTCGAAGCCCGGGCCGAGATTGGCGGTCGTCGCCGGCGCTCTGACGCGGATCGTCACCGGGCGGCGTCGGCAATCGCGTCCGGGTCTGGATCCACTTGCACCGGCGGAGGAGTGAGACGCGTGACACTCTCCGGGTCCTTCAGGCCGTGGCCGGTGATGACGCAGACGACGCGGTGGCCTGAGTTCCGCGGAAGCGTCATTGCCGCGGCGACCGAAGCAGCGGAGGCGGGCTCGCAGAAGACACCCTCGTCGTGGGCGAGCAGCCTCCAGGCCCCGATGATGGCGTCGTCGTCGAGCGCGACGACTGCACCGTTCGAGCGCTCCAGTGCCTGCTCGACTTCCTTCGCATGGACGGGATCCGCGATGCGGATCGCCGAGGCGACGGTCGTCGTACGGGAGGTCGATTCGCCTAGCACCAGCCGCGGCAGGCCCGCACCAGCTTCGTCGAAGCCCTTGAAGTACGCACGCGTGTTGCCGCCGCCGCCGTAAGGAAGCGCCAGCACATCCGGCACGCCGAGCTCCTCGACGATCTCGAATGCTGCGGTCTTCTGTCCTTCGATCCTGTAGGGGTTGAGGGAGTTCACGAGTGCATGCGTGCCACGCGCGGCGAGCTCTCGGGCTGCTGTCATCGCCTCGTCGAAGGAGCCGCGCACCTCGAGCACGCGCGCCCCGAGCGCCCGAGCCTGTGCCAGCTTGCCGAGCGCGACTGCGCCTGCCGGCTGCAGGATGAGCGCCGGTAGACCGGCGCGTGCGGCGTAGGCGGCGGCGGACGCTGCCGTGTTGCCCGTCGAGGCACAGACGACCGCCTCGACACTCTCCTCGAGCGCTTTCGACAACGCGATCGTCATTCCGCGGTCCTTGAAGGAGCCCGTCGGATTCGCTCCCTCCCACTTCAGCCAGACCTCGCTCCCGAGGGCCTCCGACAGCCGTGGGGCCGGCAGCAGCGGCGTCGAGCCCTCGCCGAGGGAGATGATCTTTGTCTCACTCGTGAGCGGGAGTCGCTCGCGGTAGCGCTCGGCCAGAGGCTGAGTCACGGTTAGACGCCGCGGTCGTGGACGACGGGAAACACGTCGGGCGGGCGAAGGACTTCGTCCAGGCTCGCGATCTCGTCGAGTGCCGAGTCGACTCGACCGGCGGGCGCATCGTGAGTGACGAGATCGAGCGCGGCCGAACCGTTGAGGAGGTTCTGGGTGAGGCGCGCGATCGACACACCCTGTCCGCCCAGCCGCTCGGCGACGTGCGCAAGCACGCCCGGACGGTCGGCGACCTCGATGTGCACGTAGAACGGGGAGCGCAGATCTCCCGGCGGCAGCGTCTCGAGCGATCGCCACGACGCGTCGTTCTGCAGGAAGCCGGTGCCGGTCGTGCCGATGACGCTGACCATGTCGGCGATCACCGCCGATGCCGTCTCGACACCACCTGCGCCCGGACCGGCGAGCGTGATCTCCCGAATTGCATCGCCCTGGAGCATTACGGCATTGAACGGACCCTCGACGCTCGCAAGCGGATGGCGACGGTCGATGAATGCAGGATGCACGCGAACGTCGACCGCGCCGTCCTCGAGTGTCGCAGCACCGACGAGGCGGACGACCATGTCGAGCTGCTCGGCCGCCTGCACGTGCTGCGGCTGGATCCTGTCGATGCCCGAGTGGTTCACCGCCTCGAGCCCGACTCGTGAGCCGAAGGCAACGGTCGCGAGAATCGCCATCTTCGCCGCAGCGTCGGCGCCCGAGATGTCGTCCGTCGGATCGGCCTCCGCGTAGCCGAGTCGCTGCGCCTCGGCCAGCGCAGCACCAAACGACGAGCCGCGCTCCATCTCCGTGAGGATGAAGTTGGTCGTGCCGTTGACGATCCCGAGCACGCGATGCACGTTCGTGACGACGAGGGCCTCGCGCAGGACCTTGATCACCGGGATCGCTGCGCAGACCGACGCCTCGAAGCGAAGTTGAACGCCCGCCTCCGATGCGGCCGCGAAGAGCTCGGCGCCACGCCGCGCGACGAGCTGCTTGTTTGCGGAGACGACGTGCTTGCGGGCACGCAAGAGATCCAGAACGTAGTCCGCCGTCGGCTCTATTCCGCCCATGACCTCCGCGACCACCGCGATGGCCGGGTCGTCGCGGATCGCAGCGAAGTCCGTCGTGAGCACAGCGTCCGTGCTCAAAGAATCCCGCCTGCGCGCGGGATCCCGGACGAGCGCCCGAACGACCCGAAGCCGGTGCCCGGTTGCACGCTCGATATCGTCGGCACCGTCCTCGAGCAGCCTGTGCACTGCCGCGCCCACACTGCCGTAGCCCAGAAGCGCAACCGGGACGTCGACAGAATCGAGAGCCGCAGCCATCGGACGAGTTTGGGCGGATAGCGAAGGACTTGTCAACGGAACCGTCGAAACCCGAATCGTGCTGTCACTCGATCAAGGGATAGGAGTTTCGGCGCGAAGCCCTTAGCTTTGAGGAGGCGGCAAGGGGGACGGACTGCGGTATGGCGAATTGGAGTGACGAGCCTTCTGCGCGCGCAGGCGCGAAAGTCTGCCTCGCGTGTGGCGGACCGATCGAGGAGACCCTTTTGTGGGTCGGCTCGTTGCGTTGCCTCGAATGCCGGGACCTCCACCGCCCGCTCGATCCTTTGCTGGCGAAGCCGCCGGAGAAGACGGCCGGTCCGTTCATGATGCCGACGGCGCTCCTCGCGCAGCTCCGCGCACGGGCTTCGGGCCGTCGCACAGGCTGATCCACGCCGCGCCCGCGTCAGGCCAGGATGCAAGCCGCACGGTGATCCGGAGACACCGCGTTACGCGGACGGAGCAACTCCGGGTCGTGCGCACGACATTCCTCGATCGCGACGGGGCAGCGCGGATGAAATCGGCAGCCGCTCGGAATCCGCGTCGCATCCGGCGCTTCGCCGGTGAGGACCTGTGGGCGTTTGCGGTCACGCGGGTCTCGCCGCGGCACCACGGAGAGCAGGGCCTTCGTGTATGGGTGCTGCGGGTTCTCGACGATCTCCGAGGCCGGGCCGACCTCGACGATCCGCCCGAGGTACATGACTGCGATTCGATCCGCGTAGCGCGCAGCCGTCGAAAGGTCGTGCGTGATCATCAGGATTCCGAGCCCATCTTGTCGGAGCCGGTCGAGCAGGTTCAGCACTCCGGCTCGGACCGAGACATCGAGCATCGAGACCGGCTCGTCCGCGACGAGCAGGTCAGGCTCGAGCACCAGGCTCGCAGCGATCGCCACGCGTTGACGCTGTCCTCCCGATAATTCGTGCGGATAGCGCTCGAGGAACAGATCGGGCGGAGTGAGCTCGACGCGCGCAACCGCCTCCAGGACGAGCTCTCGCCTGGCCTCACGCGAGCCGCCCAATCCGTGGATCAGCATCGGCTCCTCTACCGCATCGCGCACGGTCATCCTTGGATCGAGTGATTCGTAGGGGTCCTGGTAGATGATCTGCATGTTCCGCCGAAGCGGTCGCAGCGCCCGGTTGGAAAGCTCGGTGATGTCGCGGCCGTCGAAGGACACGCGCCCGGACATTGCCTCGACCAGGCGCAGTACGGCCTGGGCGGTCGTCGTCTTGCCGCAACCCGACTCGCCGACGAGCGCAACGAGCTCGCCACGATCGACACTGAAGGAAACGCCGTCGACAGCCAGCACCCGCTGCTCCGGGCGCCGAAGCACTGCGCCGGCCAGGCCGCGGGCGATCGGATAGGCGACGACGAGATCATCGACGGCGAGCAGTGGGTCGGCCCCGTTCGAGCTCAGTGCGCGACCTCCGCAGCCACGTCGTTCAGGTGACACGCGGCGCCGTGCTCCGGCGCCACGGTGCGCAGAAGTGGCCGTTCGTCCACACAGCGCGCGAAGGCGCGGTCGCAGCGCGGACGAAACGGGCACCCCTCGTTCTGGCGGTCGAGCCGCGGCGGCGCTCCCGGGATCGACGCCGGCAGGCCGTCACCGTGCAAGTCGGGCGTGGCTGCGAAGAGCAGCCGCGTATAGGGATGTCGTGGTGCATGAAAGAGCGTGTCGACCGAGCCATGCTCGACCAGCTCGCCGGCATACATCACGGCGGCGCGGTCGCAGAGCTGAGCGACGATAGGAAGGTCGTGTGTCACGAGCAGGAGCGCAAGCCCGAAGTCTCGACACAGTGCATCGAGCAACTCGAGGATCTGCGCCTGCACCATCACGTCGAGCGCGGTCGTCGGCTCGTCCGCAATGAGCACGCTGGGATTGCAAGCCAGTGCCATCGCGATCGCGGCGCGCTGCCGCATTCCGCCCGAGAACTCATGCGGGTATCGCCCCGCCCGATCGTCGGGAATCCCCACCGCGGCGAGCAGCTCCCCCGTGCGCACCCTGGCCGCGCGTCCCGCTGCCCTGTGATGCAGCTCGAGTACCTCGACGATCTGCGAGCCGACCGTCTTGACGGGGTTGAACGCGTTCATCGCACCCTGAAACACCATCGAGAGATCCACCCAGCGATGGGGGCGCATCGTCTCCTCGGCGCCGCGGAGGATGTCGATGCCGTTCAGGAGTACCCGACCGGACACAGTCGCGCTGGCTGGAAGAAGCCCCATCAGCGCTAGTGCAGTCGTCGTCTTGCCGCACCCCGACTCGCCGACCAGCCCGAGCCGCTCACCGCGCTCGAGACCGAGCGAAATGCCCTGGACCGCGTGCAGCGTTCCGCCGCGTGGCAGGTCGAACCAGACCTGAAGATCCTCCGTCTCGAGGAGCGCACTCACACTGCGTCCGCATTTCTGCCGACGAGCGGTCGGAGCCGAAAGCCCCGCGCGGACACGTGCGCAACGCGGAGGCGCGGGTTCAGTGCGTCCTCGAGCGCCTGGCCGAGCAGGCTGCAGGAGAGGATCAGCAGAGCAACGAGCACTCCGGGTGGAACGATCGCCCACCACGCTCCGGCCGAGATCGCTGCGCGCTGAAATGCGTTCTCGATCACCTTGCCCAGTGAAATGCGGCTCGGGTCGCCGAGCCCGAGGAAGGCGAGCGCGGTCTCGTCGAACACCGCCACCGCGATCGTCAGCACCGTGTTCGCAATCAGTAGGGGCGCCACCTGGGGCAGGACGTGCCGCATGACGATGCGGACGTGGCCCGCGCCGAGCGCGCGAGCTCGCTTCACGTACACGCGCTCACGCACGCTCTTCACTTGCGCCCGGATGACCCGGGCGGTTGAGGTCCAGAGCAGGATCCCGATCACGATCACGATGTGGAAGAGGCTCGGGCCCCAGATCGCCGCGACAACGATCATCAAGGGCACGTCCGGAATGACGAGGAAGTAGTCCGTGATCCGCATCAGGATGCCGTCGACCTTGCCTCCGAAGTACCCGGCGACCACGCCGATCGTCCCACCGATCAGCATCGAGACGAGCGTCGCTGCGAAACCGACCACGAGCGAGATGCGGGCACCCCACATCAACAGCGTGACCATGTCGACACCACCGTCGTCGAGGCCGAGCGGATGCTGCCACGAGGGCGCCCCGAAGGGCGGGCCGACCTGCTCGTGCAGATCGTAGGGCGCGATCCACGGCGCGAGCGCCGCACCGACGACGATCAGGGACAGGATAGTCGCTCCGATCGTTGCGGACGGGCGGCGGCGGATCGTGTCCCACAGGATGCCGCCACGCGAGCGGATGGGCTCCGGCTCGGCGATCAGGCCGGGCTCATTGATCACGATGCTCACTGCGTGATCCTCGGATCGAGCCTGAAGTACAGGAGATCCGCAACCAGGTTGAAGAAGACGACGGAGACGGTCAGCACGAGAAACGCTCCCTGGAGCATGGGATAGTCGCGCGCCAAGACGGCGTCATACACAGCACGACCTATCCCTGGCCACGAGAAGACGGTCTCGACGAGGATGGCCCCCGCCACGATGTAACCGAGGGAGAGGGCGACGAGTGTCGCGATGGGGAGCATCGCGTTTCGAAGCGCATGCTTGCGCACGATCGCCCAGGGCTTCAGCCCTTTCGCGCGGGCGGTGAGGATGTAGTCCTCCCCGAGCGTCTCGAGCATTGCCGACCGCACGATCAGCGTGTACTCGCCAAAGAGAACGAGGCCGAGCGTGAGCGAGGGCAGGATCATGTGCTTCAGCACGTCCTGCACATGTGTCCACCAAGAGGGGTTGATGAGGAAGTCGTCGGTCATTCCTCCCGTCGGCAGGACGCCCGCGAAGAGGATCACCAGCATCAGGCCGAGCCAGTGCGTCGGCATCGAGTAGAACGCGAGCGCGGAGGTCACCGTGGCGCCCTCGGCCCCCGTGCCGCGCCGCCAGGCGGCGATCACCCCGGTGAAGGTGCCAACGATGATGGCGAACAAGGTTCCGAGCAGCACCATCGGCAGCGTGTTCGCGATCGCAGTGCGGAGGTTCTCCGCTACCGGCTGTGAGTTCGCGAAGGAGACGCCGAAGTTGCCATGGACGAGTTGCTTCAGATAGAGGACGTACTGCTCCCCTCTGGACTTGTCGAGCCCGAACTGCTGCTTCAGCGCGTTCCGGGTCTCCTGGGTCGCGTGCGGCACCCGGGAGAGATTCGACACTGCGCTGCCGGGGGCGAGCCGGAAGAGGACGAAGTTGATCGACACGGCGATGAACACCGTCACGATGGCGAACGCGGTGCGCTTTAGGAGGTAGTCGGCGCCTCTCACTGCGATTGCCGGCCTTCCGGCGGGTGATTCGTTACTTCTGGTGCACCTGCGTCAGGCTGAGCTTGGAGAGCGCGTTGAACGGGCCCTGGGGTGACTGCACGAGCCCGGTCCACTTCTTGTTCGTCGCGCTGACGTGATCCTGGGTCGCGAGCCACAAGTAGGGCCGCTTGTCGTAGAGGTACTTCTGCATCTTCCAGACGACCTCGCGGCGCTTGCCCTGGTCCGGGGTCAGCTGTTGCTGCGAGTACATCTTGTCGTACTTCTTGTCGCAAAAGGCGGAGTCGCTCCAGCCGTTGTACTGGTCGCAGGTGACGACGGAGAGCATGAAGTCAGGATCGACGAGCGCGACCCAGTCCCACATGGCGAGGTCGAAGTTCAGGTATTTCCCGTTCGGCGCGGTGATGGCGTCGAATGCGGCGCTCGAGTCGAGTGCTTTCTGGGAGAACTGCACGCCGATCTTGCGAAAGTCTGCCTGCAGGATCTGGAAGGTTCGGTCGACGCTCGAGACGTCCGTCGGCGTGATTACCTGATACGACATCTTGTGACCGTTGGCCGTACGAATGCCGCCTGCGCCCTTCTTGAAGCCGAGGCCGTCGAGGATCTTGTTTGCCTTGCCGAGATCGAAGCTCACGGTCTTCAACGTGTTGTTGTACCAGGCACCCGTCGCGGCCGGGATGATCGACACACCCGGCTTCGCGGTGCCGAGGAAGACCACGCTGACGATCTTGTTCCGGTCGACCGCATGGTCGAACGCCTCGCGAACCTTGGGGTTGAGTAGCTCGCGGCGCTTCGGCTTCTTGGGATTGGAGTTGAAGATGAAATCGGTCTGGTCGAAGCCGGGGACGTTCGTGATGTTCATGCCCGCGTTCTTCAGCGTCTTGATCGCCGTCGCCGGAACGTCCTCGATCGAATCGATCTCGTTCGCCTTCAGCGCGGCTACGAGCGCGTCATCGTTGGAGAACATGCGGAGGCCGAAACCGTCCGCCTGCGGCTTGGGGCCGTAGAACGAGCTGTCGCGCTGGAACAGTGCGATCTCGTCCTTCTTGAACTTGACGAGCTTGAAGGGGCCGGCGCCGACCACCGGCGCGGAGTTCGCGAACGTCTTCAGGTCGTTGCCCTTGTGGCCGGTGTGCTTGCTCCAGATGTGCTTCGGGAGAATCGCGAATTGCTGGAACTGTCCGAGGACGTTCCCAGCGGCTGCCGAGTAGTGGACCACCAAGGTCGTCGGGTTCGGCGCGTCCGCCCGCTTGATGTGAGCGATCAGACCGGCGGCGTTCGCGGCGCCGGTGCCCTTGTACTTGATGTCCGTGTTGATCGTCCACGCGACGTCCGCGGCGGTCAACGGCTTGCCGTCCGACCATTTCGCGTTGGCAACGGTCGTGAACGTCCAGGTCTTGCCGTCCTTCGAGGACTTCCACGAGCGGGCGAAGTCGGGCACGAACTTCTTGTTCGCCGCGTCGTACTGGATCAGAACGGGGTAGATGTACATGAAGGTGGAGTACGCGTCCTGGTTGAAGGCGACGTACGGGTTCAACGAGTCGATGCGGGAGCTCGTCCCGATCCTGAAGGTCCCGCCGCTCTTCGAGCTCGAGCCGGGCGCCCCGGACGCGAACAGGGTCACCGCGCCGACAGCTAGACCCAGGACGAGGATCGCCAACGACCACTTCTTCATGTCACCCTCCTTGATGACCTCACGATCGGAACGCCGGTTCGTCCACCGTGAGGGTTCGACTATCGGCGTCGAGCGTACAACGAACGCCGAGCGGAAGTGCAGCGAGGTGCTTTCCGTGCCCAAGCGGAAGCTTGTAGAGCACGGGAACACCGAGCGGCTCGAGGTGCTCCTCGAGCACGTCTTCGAGCGAACGAGAGCGCGCCCAGTCGGAAGCCTCGCGCTGGTCGCCCCAGTCGCAGTCCTTCATCTCTCCGACGACCACGCCGGCGACGCGCTGGAGCTTGCCGGCGGCGGCGAGCTGCGTCAGAAAGCCGTCGACGTAGTACGGCGGCGCTTTCACGTCCTCGAAGAACAGGATCGCGTCGTCGGACTCGAACTCCCACGGCGTGCCCATCGTCTGCATGAGGAGCCAGAGGCAGCCGCCGACGAGCGGTGCCGTCACCTTTCCGCCGTGCAGCGCGCGGACGTAAGGGTCGTCGGGGTCCCGCGGGACCTCGCCCGTGCCGCCGCCTGTCAGCACCTGGACGAGCCGATCGCGGGAGAAGGCCGTCCCATCCTTGTCGCCGACTCCGACGAGGCCGTACCCGTACAACGTGGCGAGCCCGGTCGCCTGGCGGATTGCGATGTGCAAGGCAGTGATGTCGGAATATCCGACGAAGGGCTTGGGGTTCGCGCGGATGACATCGAAGTCGAGGTATGGAATCGCCTGCGCGGAGCCGAAGCCGCCCTGCAGGCACTGCACGATGTCGACCTCGGGGTCCGCGAAGAGAGTGACGAGGTCGGCCGCGCGGCGATGGGGATCGCCGGCGACGTAGTCGTCACGGTCGAAGACGCCGTCGGCAAGCTTGACCCTGTAGCCCTGCGCCTCCCACCACTCGACGCCACGCAGGATCTCCGAGCGCGCGTCGTACGGGCTCGCAGGGGCAGCGACTCCGATCGTGCCGCCGGCCGGCAGCGGACGGCCGAAGAGGGTGGCTTGACTCATGAAGGCAGATCCTCCTTCCGGACCGAGGGCAAGGGGAAGATCCTCCCGGACGCGGCCTCGGCCATGCGCCTCAGGCGTCGTTCGAGCTCGCCCAGCGAGGTCTCCAGGTGCTGCGCGACGTGCTCCTCGAGCCACGGCCCGGGAGGACGCGCCCCGGGTTCCCCGCGGAGCGAGGCGAGCTCGTCCCAGAGATCCGGGCCGACATCGGGGTCGCCGAGCGCCGCCCAGGTGGCACGCGGAGCGTCACGCCCACGTCGGGCGAGCTCGATGCGGAACGCCTCGTGTCCTAGATCGGCGCAGAGCCAGTTGAGGCCGACGCGTGCGAGCGATCTCGCGGCAAGCCCGGTCTTGCCCGCGCGCAGGTGCTCGTGTGCCTCCTCGAGCCGAGCGACGTCTGCGGCCGTTTGCTCGTGCGGATAGCGCGCGCTCTCTCGTGCGTCGAGTCCGTGGAACCCACGACCGATCGCGGTGAACCGTGTCCGGCCGCTCGCGTCCTCGAGCTCCGCAAGGGCGGGTGTGAGCGCGCGATGCTGCGTTCCGTCCAGCGACCGGGAGACGTCTCGCGCGCGCGCGGCGAAGTCCAGCTGGTCGGCGGCGCCGGCATCCGCGTCACGCAGCAAGCGCGCGCACACTTCCGCAAGACCCGCGAGGTAGTCGAAGTCCACCCGGTCGGACGTGTCGTACTGCGTGTGGTATTCGGCCCGGTCGAACGCAGCGGTGAACGTCGAGACGTTGATTCCGGGGACTCCCGCGGCGAGAAAGGGCCACACTTCGGTCCAGGTCGTCGGCGTCGCGAGCTTGAAGCCGTGCGGAAGCAAGCCGTCGCGCGCTGCGCGGCGGCAGAGCCGCTGGATCCACCGGCGTAGCTCGGGAGGCGTGTCGAGCGTGAAGGGATGCGGAGTGCCCGAGCCCTCGATGTTCAGATAGAACGTTGCGTCCGTCGACCACTCCGGATGTTCCGCGACGATCTGATACCAGGCGCCGTAACACCAGTCGTAGGACGAGTTTGCAAGCCCGTACTCCTCCGCAGTATGCGAGACGAAGACGATCGGCCGCTCGGGCGTCCTGTCCTCCTCCGCGAAAGCGCGCGCAAGCGCAAGCGTGATCGCGACTGCGCTCGCGTCGTCGAAGGCAGCTCGGAACCAGCCGTCGTGATGACCGCCGACGATCGTCGGCGACACGTCTCGGCGCCCGGGCAATACTCCGACGACGTTGGCCGCCTCCGCGCCGCGCGTCAGCGGCGCCGTCAGAACGACACGAACGGCCGTCCCTGCGTGCTGCTCGAGCCGAGCGGCGTCTTCTTTGCGGATCGTGACGCAGGGCGGCGCCTCGACGTGCCAGATGCCGTCGAACGTCCCGAGGGCGTCAGGCGCCTGGTAGTACGGGCCGCCGGGCGGCGACGTCACGATCATCGCGACCGCGCCGCGCAGGCCGAGCTCCAGGCCGACGTGATACGGCCAGAGCCGCGCGACTTCCCAGTGGACTAGCGCCACCTTGCCGCCGACGTCGACGCGGTCGAGCTTTCGCCTGCCGCCTCGCCCGACGACGACGAGCTCCGCAGCGATGCCGCCCGCGGGTGTTTCGGGAACACCGCCGAACGACGCGCATTCGAAGCGCACACCGTCGTCCAGTTCGACGTACGCGTCCTCGAGCCGCCACGCGTCGACGGGGACAGGTTCCTCGACGACGTCGACCAGACCAGCGTCCCTCATCTCCGAAGCGATGAAGCCGGTCGCCGCGCGTTCCTCGGGCGTACCGGCGACGCGGAAGCCGAGTGGATGCGATCCATACGACTCGAGCCGCTCGACGACATGACGGAGGTACTCGGCGGAGATGCCGCTCACGGGATTCCCTCCTCGACGCCGATCAGCGTTTCCGCGACGAGGTCGCCGAGCGTGCTCAGGTCATAGCCGCCTTCCTGCACGAGCACGGTGGGCAGTCCCAGTGCGCCGATCCGGCGTCCTGCCTCGCAAAAGCCTGCAGCGGTGACACGCAGCGGACTTTCGGGATCGCCTGCAGCCGCGTCGACACCCAGCGGGACCACGACGGCCTGCACCTCGCGCGTGCGAGCGAGCTCGAAAAGTTGGTCGACGGCGGCCAGCCACTCGCGGTCTCCTGATCCCGGCGCGATCGGAATGTTCACGTTCGCACCTTGGCCGGGGCCAACGCCGGTCTCGTCGGCGAAGCCGAGAAAGTGCGGGAACCAGCCGGCGCCGGGATCGACGTGGACGGAGCCGACGACGACGTCTGCCCGGTCGTAGAAGAGCTCCTGCGTGCCGTTGCCGTGATGCGCGTCGATGTCGAGCACGGCAACCGGCCCGCCGGTGCGTTCGACGAGCTCGGCGGCTGCAATCGCCGCGTTGTTCAGGTAACAGGAGCCGCCGTAACAAGCATGCGCAGCGTGATGGCCGGGCGGCCGGCAGCAGCCGTACGCAGCCGGCTCTCCGCCGAGCACGAGGTCGACCGCGGTCAGTGCGACGTCGACCGCGGCCCGGGCCGCCTCCCAGGTGCCGGGGCCGACCAGGGTCATCGTGTCGTACGCGAAGTAACCGGGCTTCGCCCAGGTGGCAGCCGGAATGTGCGGAGGGCGGCCGGAGGTCAGCGAAGCGTGGGAGAACACGTACGGAACCACGCGGTCCTGTCCCGGGTCTTCTGGCAATCC